>JAFGIX010000031.1 GCA_016929395.1 Candidatus Zymogenus saltonus | reverse complement strand
TTAAAGTTCGGGGATGGCTCTTCTATGATAAAATATCTTCTCTTTAAACGACTAAACTGTAAGGTAAGATCGTAACTTTTTCAAATAGGGGCCAAAAAGCCCCTAATTTCTTTTTAAATATCCTCATTCAAAAATCGAAAACCGAACCGTCCTTCCCCCCTCCCCCATCAACACGCAGGGCTGACCTCACCCCTTTCCCCCCATTTTTCACCCCCAAGTCAAACATTTTGTTGACAAAATGACTCTAAAATATATAATACCGATTCATGTACTACAAAACCAAGACGGCCGTCTTAGCCGCCCTCATTATCCTGTTCTTAATTCTCACCGCCGCTGAGTACACGAGACAATACAAATTCGAGGGCGCCTCCCGGTGCGGACTGTGCCACTCGTCGGCCGACATCGGAAACCAGTACGACACCTGGAAGTCCTCGGGCCACAGCAACGCCTACTTAACCCTCTTTTCCGAAAAGGCGCTCGATTATGCAAAAGACGCGGGAATAGCGGCGCCCTCGAAAAACGACCAATGCCTCAAGTGCCACCTCACGGGACACGGTGCTCCATTCAGGCAAATGGGCCCCATGTATCGGAAGGAGGACGGCGTGAGCTGCGAGGGGTGCCACGGGAGCGGCGGCGGCTACGCCTATTTCTCCATAATGACGGATCGGGAGCTCGCCGTAAAAAAGGGCCTTGCCAAAAATCCCGAGAACAGCTGCGTCGAGTGTCACTCCGGTAAGTGCCCCTTCGATATCGACACCCCTTTCAAATTCGAGACGTCTATGGAAAAGATCAGGCACCCCCGTCCAAAATAGCGTCTAAAACAGCGTCCTAAAAAGCGTCCTAAATAGATATAACCGGAGAAGCAATTGGATATAAAGGAGACCATAAAGAGGAGAGAGATCGCCATCCCCCTCTTTTTCATATGCTTAGGTATAATCGCCGCCCTTATATGGTGGATTTTTACGTACGGCACCGTCCGCACCGATAACGCAAAGGTGGACGCGGACATCCTCTACATAACCAGCGACACCGCCGGCATCCTGGTCGATTTCTCCGTTTCGGAATACAACCGCGTATCGATCGGGGAGACCATAGCCGAGATCGACCCCCTGATCGGCTCCACGGAGCGAATAAAGAACGAGGAAAACCTCGAAGCCTTTTCGACCCTCTCGGAGATAAAGCAGCAGATGGACACCCTTGAAAACAAGGTGTCCCTGGCGGAAAAGAGCTACCGGCGCAACAAGACCCTCTTCGACTCCGGGGGGATCTCTAAGATGAAACTCGACGACGAATGGACCACGCTCTCGGTTCTCAAGTCCCAGCTTTTCGCCTCCAAAAACCTCTACGATATGGCGAAGAACATCCTCAACATAACAGAGGCCGACACCCCCTATATTCCCCTCAGGTCTCCCATCGACGGCTATCTGGCGCGAAAGCTTGTCTCTTCGGGAGAGTTGGTCGTTCAGGGGAAGCCGGTATTCGCCGTCGTAGATCTCAGTAAAATCTGGATCACCGCCCGCATAGACGAGGACGACATCGCCGACATTAAAAAGGGACAGCCCGTCAAGGTAAAAATCGACTCCTATTCAGGTGAAAAATTCTGGGGAGAGGTCTCCGACATCGGCGTCGCGGCGTCATCGGTCTTCTCCATCATCCCCCAGGACAACGCCTCGGGCAACTACATCAAGGTGACCCAGACAATCCCGATTAAGATAACGGTCGATCCGCGCGGCTTTGTCTTCAGGCCCGGGAGCAACGCCGCCGTAACCGTTTACGCGAAGAGATAGTGGCACAGAAATCTCAAAAAGAAACTCCCCAGGAGCCGAATGACCGCTATAAGTGGCTGGTTCTCCTCATTGTCATCATGGGCTCCTTTATGGCCATCCTCGACAACTCCATCGTCAACGTGGCCCTGCCTCATCTCATGGTGGCCTTTTCCTCAAACCTCGAAGAGATAGAGTGGGTCGTGACCGGCTACATGCTGGCGTTTGCCATCCTTATGCCGCTCACCGTCTGGCTCCGTGACGCACTGGGGCTCAAAAACGCCTTTATCCTCGCCCTCCTCTTTTTCATCATGGGATCGGCCCTGTGCGGCATTTCCTGGAACCGGGAGTCGCTGATATTTTTCCGGATCATACAGGCCATCGGCGGCGGCGCCCTCATGCCCACGGGTCTCACAATGACCACGGAGGTGTTCCCCCCGGAGGAGAGGGGGATGGCCCTGGGTATCTGGGGAGCGGGGGCCACCATCGCCCCGGCGGTGGGGCCGACGTTGGGAGGCTACCTGGTGGATTACGTAAACTGGCGCTACATTTTTTACATCAATATCCCCATCGGGATTGTCGTCATCGCCACGGCGTTGATCATTCTGAGGAAAGACCGGGGACACGGCGGCAGCGTGCGCTTCGATCTGCCCGGATTCTTTTTCCTCTCCATGGCCCTCGCCGGCCTGCTCCTGGGATTCACCCAGGGTGAGCGTGAGGGATGGCATTCGCCCTATATCCTTGCCATGTTCGGCACAGCGTATTTTTCGTTTCTCATCTTCTTGATCACGGAAAGACTCGTAAAGAACCCGATTGTGGAGCTCTCCATCTTCAACAACAGGAACTTCTCCCTCGGCTGCATCATGGGGGTCATTCGCTCCATCGGGCTTTTCTCGTCGGTCTTTTTGATGCCCCTCTTTTTGCAGAACCTCATGGGATATACCGCCTTCGACACCGGACTTTTGATGATGCCCTCGGCCCTGGCCGTCTCCGTAAGTATGCCGTTGGCGGGAAACATCACCGACCGCATCGGCCCAAAGGTCCCCGCCGTATTCGGCGGCATCCTAACGGCCTATTCCCTCTATCTATACAGCAGGCTCTCGCTGAACTCCAGCTACGAATTTCTGCTTTACGGGTTCATCATCAGGGGGGTCGGTCTGGGATTTCTGATGGCGCCCTTGACGGTCGCCACCATCAACGCGGCGCCAAAGCGGATGATGAGCCTGGCGTCGGGACTCCTCAACGTCATAATGCAGGTCTCGGGGGCCTTCGGGGTCGCCATCTTCAGCTCCATGCTCTCAAGACGGGAGGCTTTTCACAGCGCCGAATATTACGTTCATCTCACACCCGATAACGTCCCCCTCTCCATTCTCCTCTCGAAGATCAGTCAAAACCTCAACGGATTCAAAAGCTCCATCGCTGGGACTTCGGAGATCGCCCAGGCCCTGTTGTTTCGCTACCTTAAAAGCTGGGCCGCCGTCAATTCCTTCGACGACGTTTTTCTGGTCAGCGCCTTCGTGGTCGGCATCGGCTCCATGCTGGTGCTCTTTTTAAAGGATATCTATCCCCAGAAGGGAATCTTCGGCCACTTCAAGTCGGACGGCAAGCTGGGCAGGGAGCACTACCACCACGATTAGGGTCTTTCTGTCGGCGGCTTTACGAAAACATCGGTCAAAACGATAACCCTCGCCAGTACAGAAAATCTCCTTGAAAAGGTCTGTATAAACATCGGAAAAGCTCGTAGAATAAGGCGGCTGTTTCAAAGATGTCTCATATCTCCACTCAAAGCTTGTCTATTTCATCGGAAAATACAAGGAGGGAAAGGGTAATTTTTTTTGAATTATCTGCAGATTTGATGTAAAATAGTAAAAAATGCCAATAATTTGTTTTTTAAGGTAGAACGATGAGTCTCTCCAAAGCTACGAAAGAGGAGTTGCTGGAAGAAATCGAGCGGCTGAAAAGAGAAATCCGTGAGATGAAAGACAGAACCGGCATCGAGGCTTCCGAGACAGACGAGCAGTACCGGGATCTCATCGAGAATTCGACCGAGGGCGTAGCGGTACTGCAGGACGGCAAGGTAGTATTCTACAATAAATTCCTGAAGGATTACGTCGGTTATACAGACGAGGAGCTTAAAAGCAAAACCTTCTCCGATTTCATCCACCCGGATGACGTCAATGTCGTAGTGGACAGTTATGCCAGGTCAATGAAAGGAGAAGAAGTCCCTGGAATATATGAATTCAGGGTCATATCAAAGGACGGTACGATCACCGAAACGGAATTATATACATCTATGTCACTGTGGAACGGAAAGCCGGCCGTACTCTGCTATTTTAGAAATATTACGGATAGAAAGCGAACGGAACTGGAGCTTAAAAAAAGCGAAGAGAAGTTCCGGCTGCTGTATGAAAACCTCCCCGGCGGAAGTTTTATAATAAACAGCGATTATTTGATCGAGGACGCCAATGATTTCCTCTGTCAGATAACCGGTTTTAAGAGGGAAGAGCTTATTGGTCATGAGTGCGATATAATCTGCCCGAAAGGCCCCCACAAATGTCCCATTTTTGATATGGGAAAAGAGAGAATTGAAAATGACGAAACCGCCGTAAAGAGTAAAGACGGCCGTTTTATTCCAATAATCAAAAGCGCGCGAAGGATTCCAATCAGAGGCGTTGAAGTTGTTGTCGAGAATTTTCAAGATATCACCGAAATGAAAATCGCTCGGAAGAACCTCGAGAAATCGGAGGAAACGATCAGAAACATCTTTGAAACGAGCGAAGAGGTCCTTTTTGCTTCGGACATAAAAGGAGAAATAACCGACATCAACCCCGCTATCGAACGGGTGGCCGGCTATTCCGTTGATGAAATTATCGGTAAAAGCGCCTTTATCTTCTACGAGGATCCTTACGAGAGGGAAGAACTGATAAGTGAGCTCAAGAGAACCGGCTTTTTGAAAAACAAGGAGATCCATCTTTACGCAAAGGATGGCTCAATACTATATGGACTTGTAACCGCAAATCCCCGCCTGGACGACAAGGGCAATATCATAGGGTTAAGGGGATCGATCAGAGACATCACCGAGATGAAAAAACTTGAATATCAGTTCATGCAGACCCAGAAAATGGAGGCTATCGGCAATCTGGCGGGCGGGATAGCCCATAACTTCAACAACATCCTCATGGGGATAATGGGATACGCCGAATTCCTCGTTTTAAAAAAGAAACCGGATGACCAAGACTACAAGGCGGTAAAAACCATCTTCGACGCCACCCAGAGAGCCGTGGAATTAACGACCCAGCTTCTTAACATAGCGAGAAGCGGCACACACATTCCAAGAAAGATAAATCTGAATAATATTGTTAAAGAGACTCTTCTTCTCCTGTCGGGATCCATGGATAAATCGGTCAAGATCGAAACACATTATGAAGAGGAAGTCAAACCGATCAAAGGCGACCGAGGGCAGCTTGAGCAGTGCCTTCTTAATCTGTGCATCAACGCCAGGGAAGCCATGAAGGTCGGCGGTAAAATCGTTATCGAAACTCAAAATGTATACCTGGAAGACAATTACGCCACAAATCACATAGAGGCCGGAACAGGCGATTATGTGATGATGTCCGTTTCAGACACCGGAGTCGGCATCCCCGCAAAGATAAAGGAGCGGATATTCGAGCCCTTTTTTACGACGAAGAGCGACAAGGGCGGCACCGGTATGGGACTGGCAACGCTGTACGGGATAATAAAGAATCATGGGGGTTTCGTGAATGTCTACAGCGAAGAGGGGAAAGGCTCCGTCTTTAAGCTGTATTTTCCCGTATCTCTCGGAGTCATCGATGAGGAAGAGGAATTAGGCGAGGAATTAGCCGAGGGGACAGCGGCGGGGGGAACGGAAACCGTGCTTATTATAGATGACGAGCAGTACGTTCTGGATATCTGGGCCGATTACCTCACCGATAACGGATTTAAGGTCCTGACCGCAAAAAACGGCAAAAAGGGCATCAAGCTGTTCAAGGAGCGTGCGGATGACATCGACATCGTAATCCTCGACTACATTATGCCGGACATAAGCGGCAGGGATGTGCTGAAAAGGCTGAAAGAGATCAAAAAGGATATCAAGGTCCTCGTTGCCTCCGGTTACAGCAAAAACGGACAGGCAAAGGAGATGATGGAGGGTGACGCCGACGGATTCATCCAAAAGCCGAGCAGTCTGTCGGAGCTGATTAGAAAGATCAGAGGCATCATTGACCGGTAGCGCCAGAATAATCGGCGTTGTGTCGGGCGTCCAATGATCGGAGCTTGAAAGGGGAGGGCCGTGAAACCGGCTTTGACCCCTCCCGTTGACGGGTTCGGCCAAAAGGCCACGGCGTGAGGCGAATTAGGCCGGAGTAGAAAGCTGGGGCGGTTAACTTACCATACTTTACAGAAATGGGTTTGCCGTCGACACTGTTTCAACCGGTTCCTCCAACCCCCTGAACGTGACTGGGTTTTGTAGGATCGAAGTTTCTACTGTTATTTTAGTTAATAACAATTTTTATAGGTATATTTTTTATTAGAACTGTTATAGTTTGAAACAGATATTAATTTATATGAAAAAGTTACGATCTTACCTTACAGTTTAGTCGTTTAAAGAGAAGATATTTTATCATAGAAGAGCCATCCCCGAACTTTA
>JAFGIX010000030.1 GCA_016929395.1 Candidatus Zymogenus saltonus | reverse complement strand
TTAAAGTTCGGGGATGGCTCTTCTATGATAAAATATCTTCTCTTTAAACGACTAAACTGTAAGGTAAGATCGTAACTTTTTCAATTAAGCATTTTAACAATTCACTTCAAGACCAATGCAATCCTAAAAATCTTCCGAAAAAACTCTCTAAATTACCTTCAAAACACGTCGAAATAGTGGTATAAAAGGGGCAACTTTTAGATATTTTTCACCGAGGAGAAGATTATGAAAGGACTATATTTCGACGCCGATATAAAGAAGATCGCGCTGATAAAGGCGCTCTCGCCGATCTGGAAGCGGGCGGCCCTCTCGCCCCTCTCCCCGGTGAGATACGGGGAGGTGGAAGAGCCGAAGCTCCCGGGCCCGAACTGGGTCAAGGTGAAAAACAGGCTCTGCGGGATATGCGGCTCCGACATCCACTTCATCTTCCTGGAGATAGACCCGAAGATCGCGCCCGCCGCCGTCCCTGCGGTAACGAGGAAGTTCATCGGCCACGAAGTGGTGGGGGATGTGGTAGAGGCGGGAACGGGGGCGGTAGGGTTCAGCGACGGGGACAGGGTCATCCTAACCATCGACTGGCCCAGCTGCTTCCAGAATGAGGCTGATCCCATGTGCCGGGAGTGCGCAAAAGGGAACTACCTCCTCTGCGAGAACCCGGGCTGGCCCGATATGCCCAAAAACCAGGGGGGCGGGTTTTCGCCCTACATGGTCGTCCACAAGACCCAGCTCATGAAGGTCGACAAGGACATCCCGGACGAGGACGCGATATTGATCGAGCCGACCGCCTGCTCCGTGAGGGCCGTCCTTAAGAGGCCGCCGATGCCGAAGGAGAAGGTCCTGATAATCGGGGCGGGGTCGATCGGGCTGAACATGCTGAGCGTGGTAAGGGCGCTGGCGCCCGACTCCGAGGTCTACATCGCGACCCGCTACCCCCACCAGACCGATATGGCGAAGAGGCTCGGGGCGACCGGGATAATCGAGGGGCGGGATATATTTAAACAGGTGGCCGACATCACGGGAGGAAAATACTTCAAGGCCCCCTTCAGAAACGAGATGGTGATCGGCGGCTTTGACGTTATATACGACACGGTGGGAAACGACCAGACCCTGAAGAACGCCGCCAGGTGGGCAAGAGCCGAGGGGACGGTGGTCATCGTGGGGATAAACTTCTCACCGAAGAGGCTCGACTACTCCCCCTTCTGGTATCAAGAGGTGGAGCTTAAAGGGATCAACTGCCACGGGATGGAGACATTTCGGGGCAAAGAGATGACGAGCTTCGAGGCGGCCTATATCCTGTACAAGGAGGGAAATCTCAACTTCGACGGCTTTGTCACACACGTGCTCCCGATGGAGGACTACCTCAAGGGGATCGACCTGTTTTTGAACAAGGGGAAGAACGGGGCGATCAAGGTGGCGTTGAGGCACGGGTAGCCGGGGCTTTGGGAAGAGAGTTTTATTCGAGATCGAACCGTTTCATTCATCTAGCTAAAAAAGCCCCGCCGGGCGTATAAACCGGAGGGGCTTTACATACTCTGTTGGGGAGATTACTCCTTGCGGTCGGAAATACCCGGTTCCCTTCAAGCCGGTGAAGGATTTAAGAGAGTTTAACAGAATCATCGACAAATAAATGGTTTGACTGCATTTGGAAATGATATTCTGGGAAAAGTGTGATTAATCATTTTCTTGTTTGAGATGTACAATTTAGCAGTAGAGGGATTAAATGAGTAAAAACATTTTATTATTGTATTTTACAATAACTTTTTTTAAAAATAAATAGAAAAGTATTGATATATTTTATGCAGAGGAGGATAATTATATAAGGTATTATATGACATCACATGAGATATAGATAAGGAGTACATAATATGTTGGATAATGATAAACAATCAAATAAGACAATTGATGTTAAAGTAATCCCAACGAGAGATACCGAATCTAAAAGGATCTATGCCAATTACTTTACAGTTAATCACGGGCCTTTTGACTTTACTTTTACATTTTGTGATGCGAGACCACCACTAACTGATACAGAAAAAAATGATGTGATTGATTCTAAAATTATGGCTGCATCAGTTCAAGTAGAAATAGCCATACCAATTGGATTAATGGAGCCTATTATTAAAGCCCTTAAAACAAATTACGATATATATAAAAAATCTTATGGCAAAGATGAAAAATAATATAGAAAATTCTATTGAAGATAGAATTAGCTTTCTTCTTGATAATATTTCAGAAGATGATAAAGCCGATCTTTTATGTGGACTTTTAAAACTATCTTTTTCTGGGGATAAAGAAGAAATACAAAATTACATTTGGGGCTGGGAAGAAGCCGCAGAAATAAATTCTATACCAGAATTAAGACAAGAAGTCTTATCAAGGTATGAGTCTCTTAAAAAGAAATTATCAGAAAAGAGCAATGTCTGATATAGAATGGAAGATCGGCTTTGGAACTGACAACATAGAAGAGGAATACTACTCCTTTTTCATAATTCATCCAGACCAACAGTTATGCAAAGATCATTTTGAAATTGACGTTAAAAACAATCCCTTTTATCATCCTAAACCGAAACGTATAGTAAAATTACAGGGTAAAAAATATAAGGGAATTTATAGATGGAAGGAAAGTAATACCAGAGTTATGTATCATATAGATAGGCCAGATAAGACGGTATATGTTATAAAAACAGGAACGGCAACAGGTATTTCTTACAAAAAAAGATAATAATAGTTATCTTCATTCCTCAAACAAATTTTTCTGATAAGCCTGCCCCATTAATCTTGCATAATTATCTTCAAAATTCCGTTTATTTGCAGAAATCTTAAAAACGCTAGTTACTTGCCATATTTGGGATCGCAATATTTGCAAGCCTTTTTCAAAGGTTTAAATCATCTGATTTCCTTATCAAAATCGATCCGTAGTATCGAAAGACTGGTTAAGTCTCGTAAGGAACTTCGATCGTCGAAGTCTAACCCCTTCCCGTTGAAACACAACAGCCAGAATGACAGGGATTAAAGGCTTTTTATCCGTCCAGCTACAGCCCCATGATCTTTTTCGTTTCCTCCTTTGTGTCGCCAAGCTTATACGGTATGAACGCCAAAAGCCCCAGGAGGCAGACCGCCGCGCACATGAGCCACACCACCCTGACGCCGAATACCGTCGGCTTGCCGCTCGGGTCGAAGATCGTGAAGACGCCGGTCAGTATGATGGAGGAGAAGGCCCAGCCGAACTTCCTCACTATCCCGTAGATGCCGAAGTAGATAGCCTCCCGTCTCTTTCCGGTCTTGAGCTCCCCCAGGTCTGTCAGGTCCGAGATGATCCCAAGAACAGCGGTGAACATCCCCCCGATGGGTATCGCCGCTATTGGGATTATCAACATCGCTTGAACGAGGGGGGAGCCGAATGGGTACTCGCCGATGAAGTAGCAGCCGACAAATCCCACGATCATAGTGACGATGATCCCCCGAAAGACGTTGCGCTTTGGAAACTTCGACAGGAGGTAGAACCAGAGCGGGACCACGGCCCCCATGAGAAATATCACCTCTCCCAGGATTATGGAGGACATCCCCTCCTCCAGGCCGAGCACCAGTGTCGTCAGGAACGGGACTATCATGAGCATAAGCTGGTACGTGAGCTGAACGAGCATGATCATTATCGCGAAGGAGAGGACCTGCCTGTCCTGAAAAGTCGCCTTCATCGCGGTAAAAAAGCCGGGTGTCTCCTCTTCCAGATCGGGCCGATAGCGCTCCCTCGTGCCGAAAAGGCCGAACTCCCCGACTATAAAGCCCACGAGTCCGAATACCAGCGCCATCATAAAGGCGCCCGTTTTCTGGTAGAGGATGGGGGCGATACCCCCGGCGAGGAGCGCCGCAAATACGCCGATGGCGACGCCTATCGAGGCGATCTTCACCCGCTCCTGGTTGTCCCTGCTCATCTCGGG
This sequence comes from Candidatus Zymogenus saltonus, assembly GCA_016929395.1. Lineage (NCBI taxonomy): Bacteria > Deltaproteobacteria > Candidatus Zymogeniales > Candidatus Zymogenaceae > Candidatus Zymogenus > Candidatus Zymogenus saltonus. The sequence goes on along the minus strand of JAFGIX010000030.1, from coordinate 48,219 downwards.
GAGCATTGCGAACCAGGGGATCAAGACCCCGGTGTATGACCAGTAATAGAAAAAGAGTACGGCGCCGAGGTAGAGGGCGTTGTATATGTGAGTGCCGTTTACGGGGGGCGTCCAGACAAGGACAAACGAGATGAAGAGGATGGGGTACGAGATGAACATGTACGGCTTCCTTCGTCCCCACCTCGTCTTCGTCCGGTCGCTCATGTACCCGATGAACGGGTCGGTCAGGGCGTCCAGAATCCTCCCCCCGAAGAGGATGACCCCGACGAGCATCGTGGTGATATATTGGGCGTGTCCGGTTGTGGCGGTGATGTAGAAGTACATGACCCAGGCGTATAAAATTGTATCATAAATATTGAATGAGAATCCGGCGAGGTTGTAAAGGATGATCTCCTTGAGGGTCAGCGGTTTGGTGCTTGGCACAAATCTTCTTAAATCCTTCTTCAAGACTTCCCCCTTTCAACGATTTAGATTATCGCTCGAAAAACGTTATAATTTTAGATAAAGGTATACATGAAAGGCCTGGGGAAGTCAAAAACTTTTTCCACCCGTTTTATTGACATCGGGCGATAATTATGCAATTTTAGTATTGGCGGGGTGCTGGATGTCTGAATTCTTGGCGTTGATTACGGAGAGGATATTATGAAAAAGAGGTTGAAGCCCTTCATAGAGAGGGTGATCGCCGATGTTGGCACAAGGACTGCCGGAAGCGAGGGTGAGGCTGCGGCGGCCGAGATGATCGCTAAGGAGTTTCGAGAGAGGGGCGCCGAGACCTCCATCGAAAGAATGCCCACGTACCCGGAGCATTTAAGGGCGATGATAAGGATATTGGCCTATTCTTACCTCGCTGCGGTTGTCGCATATCCCTTCTTTCCCGCCGCCACAGTTTTGATTACGTCCGCGGCGCTGGCCTTTCTCCTCCTCGCCCGGAAGGTCTCGCCGAAGGTCATCGATTTCTTTTTGAAGGCGGGCGAGACCCAAAACGTGGTCGGCGTTTACAGGGCGAAGGGGGAGAAAAAGAAGACTCTTATCTTCTCCGGCCACCACGACAGCCCGTACATGATGCCGCTCCTCTCCCCGCCGTATAAGCGGAACGTCCACAGGATGGAAAACGGGGTGGTCTTTGGACTCGTCCTCACGATCCCGGCGGGCGTTGCGAGGGCGATCTTCGCCGGCCCCGTGATAAACCTGTACGATTTTCCGAAAAGCATGGGCTGGTGGGACACCCTCTTTCCGGTCATAGTCCTGGGGCTTTTTTTGGCCCTCTTTTTCAGGGCAAATATGCTCACGAACGAGGAGAACCTCGGAGCCAACGACAACCTGTCCGCGGTGGCGGTCCTCATAGGGATAGGGAATTGTCTCAAGGAAAACAGACTTAAAAATACCGAGGTCTGGCTCGTATCCTTCGGGTCTGAGGAGGTCTTCGGCTACGGCTCTAACGGTTTTGCCGAGGCCCATCGGGGGACGATAAAGGATGCCCTCAACGTCAACATCGAGACGGTGGGCGCCGGGACGTTGGCGATAATCGAGAGGGAGAAACACCACGGGATGGCCTATTCTCCCGAGGTAATCGAGATTATCAAGAGGGGGGGCGGGCGCAGAGGGTTCGACCTCGAGGAGGTCGCAATCACCTACGGCGGGACGGACTCCTACGCGATAATCAAGGGGGGCGGAAAATCCGCCTGCCTCTTCGGGATGGACGAAACGAACCTCTTCAGCCTCTGGCACTCGCCGGAGGACAAACCGGAGAACATAGGCGAGGAGAGGCTCGCCGACGCCCTCTCCGTCTGCCTCGGGATAATTGAGGAGGCGGAAAAGGAGATAGATTAAGGGAGCTGATGTCCATCAAGTTAAATTGGCGGTCATGGTTTATTGTCAGGGCTTCCGATAATCATGGGAGCCTGTCCAAGGGAGTCCTGGATACGAAGGGGACGAATCCCCTGGAGATTGAATATTCCCTCGCCTCCCTCGCGTTTTCTGCCCTTATGCAGTAGTCGACCGTAAAGACGGGCCTGCCCGCCTTCAGGTATTTCACAAGGACCCTGGCGAGGTCATCCCGGCACCATCTGCATGTGCCCCTCGGGGTTTTTATATCCCCGCTCTCGGGGTCGTCCCAGTAGGTGTCCCCGCCCCCGGAAAATGAGAGGTCTTCTATGGCTATCGCATCGATCACGTCGAGATAGCCTTTGGCCTCCTCAATAAGATACGGTCCATTCTGGGCGACTACGAGAAAGTCGGGATTTCTCTTACTTGAATATTCCCTTATCTCGCCTATGAACTTGACCATCTCCGCGGCCGGATCTCTCCCCTCAACCCTCGCCTTTTTGATCACCGACTCGTCGTCGTAGGCCTTCACCCAGTCCATGTATATCCCGTCAAAGCCGAGGTCGACGACCTCTTTCAAGACGCTCCTCTCGCCGTAGATAACTCCGTAGATTACTATTTCCTTCCACCTCTTGTCCCAGTAGGCGACAGGGTAGTTTCCCGACCAGCCGTCCGGGTCAATGCCTACCATAAAGTCGGGCCGCCCCGGGCGAAACCGTGCGGGGGGGCGCCAGTCATCTTTAAAGTAGGTGCGCCACTCCTCCGCCTGGCCGATGTCCACATAGGCTAAGATCAGCTTTCTGTAATTAGGGTTTGTGGAGCCTGAATCCATGAGCCTTTTAACCATCCCCACCGCGTCGAAGCCGTCGTCCTCTTTCAGCGTGGACATAGGCTCGACGACCAGCATGTCGACCTCAAGACTTGCGAGCTTCTCGACCGCCCCATCGTATTCGAGCCCCTGCAGCTGGCAGGCCCAGCTTTTTACAAGCCAGATAGATATTGGAACCGGCGTTTTATAGCCAGCGGTTGTCGACCCGTGGCCGACAATGGCGATCGTCATGACCGCAGAAAAAACGGCTGTTTTTACCCTGTATTTCTTCATCTTGTTGAAAAATGCCCGGTTTTTGGACAGTCCACATATAGAAAAAATTAGATTAAAAAAATTTAATTCCTGTCTAATGAATATCTAATCCGCTCCATCTTGACATAATACCCCCGGATGAAATAATGTCAAACAAATGATTAGGAGGGGGAGAAGATGTTTGTATCCAAATCGTGTTTAAAATCCATCTGCAGCGGCTTTAAAGCGATGTCTCTTTCGCTGTTTTTGACATTGCTCTTTCTGACGGCCTTCACGCTCGTATCTCTTCTGTTTCCGGTCGGGGCCGACGCCACGAATCCCGAAACGGTGATCTCGAGGCACATAAGCGCCGTTGGCGGGAGGGGAAAGATAAAATCGGTCGATAGCTTCGCCATCTCGGGGACGGCCGATTTTTACGGCATTCCCGGCACTGTCACTATAAGAGGTATCTACAAGGATTACTTCGAGGTAAAGATAGAAAACGAGATCTTCGAGGCGGTCTGGTTCAGGTCGCCGGCGGGGGTGTTCGTCAAAACAGCGGACGGCGCGGTGAATAAGCTTTCGGGCCTTGACTCTGAGTCGCTGTATGCCCTATCCGCCGTCTTCAATTACGCATACATCAAGGATATGACAATCCCCCTAATGCCGGAGCGTGAGGACGATCCCGAAGTATTCACAATGGACACGGGCGCCAACTTCGGAACAGAAATCAGGCTCGACCCGGAGACACACCTGATAAAGGGCCTCGCCATGGAGACCGGGGGGGGCAAGTTTGAGGTGTCCTTTGAGGACTATAAATCTATGGCCGGGGTCAAGTTCCCCGGGAGATTGATTTTTGCAGGCAAAACGACGATGGTATTAAACGTCGAGTCCCTGAAGCTGAACCCGGGGCTTAAAGCCTGTGACTTCCCTCCCCCCGTTGAGAGCGGCGGGGCTTCGTTTACGGACGGTGCCGAAGCCGTGGAGTTAATCCTCTCCAAAATAAAAGGCAAAGGGGGAGAATATATAGCCCTTAATGTAAATATCGGCGGAATCGGGAAAAAGTTCATATTGGACACCGGCTGGGGCAGCCTTCCCGCCGTCGATGCCGGAAGGGGGGATTGCCCCGGGGAGATCTTCGATCACCGCACCGACTCCGGCGGCGCACCCTTTTGTGTAACCAGGCCCCTCGATCTCACGCTCGGATTGATGAGGAAAAAACTTGAGATAACCTCGGCCCTCTTTGCAACGGAGGAGCTGGGAATGATTGTGGGGGAAAGGGGGGTCTCCGTTAAAGGGGTCATCGGGTATACCCTCATGGCGAAAAATCCCGTGCGCCTCGATCTTGCGGGTGGAAAGCTGACCATATACGACAGGAAAGGTTTCACGCCGCCTGAGGGGGCCAGAAAGCTCAGGATCGCCGTAGACGGGGGGGTGCCCCTGGTCTCCGGCGTCGTGGACGGCGTCTCCGGCTCCTTTGCAGTCGACACCGGCTTCGGGGGGTTTGGATTCATTGTTAAAAAGGAGGGGGTTGAGGGGGAAGGTGACGCTTATGCCGCAGGGTCCCTTAACATCGGCGGAATGGTCTTTGAGAACGTCGATCTCGATCAGGTATCGAGGCGGGATTGCCTCCCGGAATCGACGGTCGGCGGGCTGGGGCTTTCTTTCCTCGAGAGGTACGACCTGATCTTCGACTACGAGGGGGGCGTCCTCTACCTCATCCCGCTAAAGGAATAGGGATTGTACAGAGGGCGGGATAGCCTCAAATCTCATATATTTAACGGCCGTTGTTGAGAGTGGTCTTGCGGTCTCGCTTCGATCTTGGCCGCCGGCCCCTAAAAATCAGCCGTACGGCTTAAAGGGGGAATGACGTTCGGCAATCCCAGTCGGCCCGGCTCCTCATGTTGGGATTTGGCTTGATTGTGATTCAAACGTTGCTTGCAAGGACGGTTGAATGGCCTCAAATAGAAGACGTGACGTGATAAAGAGACGGGGGAACACGGGGATAAAGCGGCGTCACACCTTATAAAAGTAATGGCCCGCCCTGTTCAACTTCAAGGGGCTCAAACGCCCGATCGAGACTCTCCCCTTTAATAGATTGCATCGGTCGAAACGTCCCCCGTTGATCGAGATCAGGGGACGGCCCTGAAATATTCTTCGGCGCCCGGGTGAATGGGTAATACGAAATTCATCGCCCCGTTCTCCCTCTTCAATCCGAAGCCGTAGCTGAAGTCCTTCTCGATATCTTCAACGCTGTTGAAGATCGCCTCAACGATTTTATGGGCCGTGTCTTCCGACAGCTCACCCCTCGATATCAGGTAGCTTCCAACCCCGATCGTTATGTAATCCTCGTGTTGATATGGATATAATTCCTCCTGCACCACCGCCTTGAAGTAGCCTTTTTCAAGGCCGGCGGGCTCTTTTTCGGCGGGGATCAGCTTGTAGTAATGGCCGGTCTTGCCGAGGATAGAGGCCACGGTGGACGATGGAACGTAATCTATGAAGACCGCCCCGTCCAGCCTTTGAACGATATAGTCTGTCATGATATCAATGATGTTGGTTTCGTCGACGTTCATAACCAATCTCTTGGTCTTTATGTCCATCGATCGAAAAATCTCCTCGGCGATCCGCCTCTCCTGACTCCCCTCAGGCCCCAGGTAGACTCTCCTCCGGTGGAAGTCGGCCAGTGTTCCTGTTTTGATGAATTTGTCCAGAAGTGCGAAATGAGCCATCCTGGGCCAGAGGGCCGTGATCGTTAAGAGACCGTTGTTTCCTCCTTTATCCTTCAGATAGTCGTTCAGGGCCGGCGCGGTTACGAGGGCTATATCAACATTTGAGCTTGACAGCAGTTTGAGGTTTTCATCCTCCCCCCCCGTGACAAGAACCTCTGTGGGAATCCCAGAGTCGTTCAGGGCCTTTGCGATCTTTGTCCCCATTACCCAAAGGAACTTCCCGCGCTCGTCTGTGGCGAGCTTCAGGGTCTCCTCGGCGAGAAGCGCCCTTGGCAGAAATATGGCCAGGGCCACAAGGAGAATCGCGGCGAGCCTTGACATTTTTTTTGAGACTGCTTTCGTTTTATGCTTCATAATTTGACTCCAATTTATGAAATTTAAGAGATCATCGCCGCCTCGGTCAGCGGATGAGACATGAAGGACGGCAACGGCGAAAAAAATTAAGGCACCGGATCGATCCCCCCCGGGTTAAAAGGGTTACACCGGACGATCCTCTTCAATCCCAGCCAGCCCCCCTTTACGATCCCGTACTTTTCGACGGCCTGATAGGTGTACTCGGAGCAGGTCGGGTAAAACCTGCAGACACCGTGGGAGAGGAGCCTCATCATCAACGGACTGTGGTCCGGGGAGAGGGTCTTTTGATAAAGCCGGATCAATCCCATTGGGATGTATCTCAAGAAGTAGAGCGCTCCCCTCCTTCCCCCTGCATCACCCCCCCTGGCCGGTCTGTTCGGCCTGACCTCTATTCCATTCGTCGTGATTGAATCTTCCATCACTCTTTCCTCATCCCTCCCCCCCCTGAGATTGATCGGTTCGGCTCCTTTTCAATCATGTCCGCCGTGGGAAAGTCGGCCATAACCTATCTCTCACCGCCGTTCATCGTTTCCACCCGCCGTAGTCCATTTGTTTATTTATTTGGCCTTTGAGGTATCTACGGTCTCAGGTAGTGGCAGATTATCATCCTCTGGACCTCGGACGTCCCGGCGCCGATGGAGAAGATCTTCGCGTCCCGCATCATCCTTTCGACCCGGAACTCCTTAATATACCCGTATCCGCCGTGGATCTGAACAGCGTCCGTGGTGACCCTCATGCACATGTCGCAGGAAAACAGCTTTGCATACGATGCCGCGAGGCGGGCCTTTCCACCCTTGTCCAGGATGGCGGCAGCGTTGTAGAGGAGGAGCCTTGCCGCCTCGATCTCGGTGGCCATATCGGCGATCATCTTCTGAATCATCTGGAAGTTATAGATGGGGCCGCCGAACTGTTCCCGCTCCATCGAGTACTTCAACGCCTCGTCGAAGGCTCCCTGGGCAAGCCCCAGGCTCATCGCTCCCCACCCGACCCTCTCTGTGTCAAGTCCGCCTATCATCTGCTTTGCGCCGAGACCCTCTTCGCCGCCGACGAGGTTGGCCGCCGGCACGCGGCAGTCTTCGAAGACAAGCTCGCCCGTGGGCGATGAACGAAGGCCCATCTTGTCGAATTTCTTGCCCGCCGAGTATCCCTCGAAGCCGCTCTCCACGATGAAGGTGCAGATTCCCTTGGGGCCCAAGGATTTATCCAGCGTCGCGTAGACCAGTGCCACGTCCGAAACGGGGGCGTTGGAGATGAAGGTCTTGGTGCCGTTTAAAATATATTCGTCTCCTACCTTTTTGGCCGTCGTGGAGAGTCCCATGGCGTCCGATCCCGCCCCCGGCTCGGTAAGCCCCATACAGCCCATCCACTCGCCGGAGGCCACAAGCGGCAGGTATTTCTTTTTCTGTTCCTCCGTTCCGTTTCGGGAGAGGTTGTTCCCGAAAAGGAGCGACGACGCCCCCATAATGGTTCCAAGGGACGGGGAATATTTTGAGAACTCCTCGGAGAGGAGGGTAAGTGTGAAGTAGTCGACGAAGTTCCCGCCGTACTTCTCCGGGATGGCCGAGCCGAAAAAGCCGAGCTTCGCCATCTCCTTTACCAGATCTTCGGGGTATCTCCCCTCCCTGTCGTTCTCCTCCTCGACCGGTTTTACCTTCTCCTCGCAAAAGCCCCTCAGCGTGTTGATAATTATCCTCTGCTCTTCAGAAATTTCGTACAGCAATCGAGTCTCCTTTCAAATTATCGAATATTCTAATGCAACTTTGATTTTCGCTCCTTTATGGAGATAATCAGCTCATCGATGTCCTTATCCTTCTCCGGGCGCGCCTCCGGCAGCACGATCCTGACCGCCTCCCAGCCGATCCCGAGGACAAGGAGGCCCAGCTCGCGCCCACCGCTGACCGCCATTGTACATATCCGTTTACTCGATGCAGGGGGGATTGAATTCTCCGCGTCGTCGTTGGCTGTTGCGGTGGAGAAGCAAAAGAGGGAGAGAAGAAGAATGGTGAGAAGGGAGATCGATATTTTTCCGGCGCTGGATGAAAAGGCGCCCGCCCTTAAACCTTTTATGGTCAAACCCTTCATACAATCCTCCTCGATTTGCGTTTTGATGTAGAATTATACTTCCTACGGCCGGATTTCGCAAGCCTAAACTCCCTTTTATCCCTCCTTTTTGCGGGTTCATTTGTTCTTGCTATTTTATGATGTTTTTTATATCGTCAAAAATGATATTTTACTGTTGGTTTTAAGGGATATTCGGCCGTGAGATACAAGGCGGTGGCCCTCGACGTCTGCGGCGTTTTGACGACGGAGAAGAGCGTATGGCAGTATATCCACGAAAGGCTCGGCCTCTGGGCGGGGAATGCGGAGAAGTTCCAGGAGGATTTCTTCGCCGGTTTGATTTCCTATAGAGAGTTCTGCGAAAGAGACGCCCTCCTCTGGGCCGGGATTCGGGCGGCAAGGATGGAGGAGATGGTAATGGAGCTCCCCTACAGGGACGGGATAGGGGAGCTTTTTGACCGGATCGGGGCTTCGGGGCTCGTTGCCGGGCTCATCTCCACGGGGCTGACGCTTCTGACCGACAGGATCGCCGGGGACTTCGGGGTCGACTTTTCCGTTGCGAACCGCCTCGTCTTGGAGGACGGCGTCTTTACCGGGGGCGTGGAGATCGCCGTGGGGCACGACGAAAAGGGGACGGCGCTTGTCCGCTTCGCCGATTCGATGGGGATCGATCCGGCCGAAGTGATCGCCGTAGGGGACGGCCCCTCCGACATCCCGATGTTTGTCGAGGCGGGCTTTTCGGTCGGGTTCGGGAACGTCTCTGAAGACGTTGCCGCGGCCTCGGACCTGGTGATCGGGGAATCCCTCTTTGAGCTTTCGGAGATTATAGGCAAATTATCTCCCTGAAGTTTTGAAGAATCATGTTTTTCTCATGCCGTTCTTCCCGTCGTACTGCCGAAAATAAGGCTTGACAAAGGAAATTGTTTAATGCTAAATTGAACCGTAATAAATAACCGTAAGACTTGACACCAATTAGGTTTTCTTTTGTAAAATTCGCTTTGAAAATTGTTTAAGGTCTTCTGTTCCTAATACTGCGAATCTCCTTTGTCGTAAAAAAGGTTGACGTTCTTACCCTTTCTGTTACCTCTTGTTGGTTACGATCTTCCTCTGAAAATTCAGGTTTGGTAAATATTCGGCTGGCTTCAAAAAATCCGTGATTTAAAAAACCATTGTTAATGGTTTGATAGAGGTTGGGAATGCTCATAGGTTTTTTACGTGTCCATTAACCTTATTTTAGGAGGCTGTCATGGCTAAAGGAAAAGAAACCGGATTATCGAGGGGATTGAAAGCGGTTTTTGCAGTCCATGGAATTATTAGTTTGATTTCTGGGGTTTTACTCCTCTTCATCCCTCTTACATGGGCAAAATCGATGCAATGGGCTCTCTTGGACCCTGAACCGATTAGGGTTATCGGTGCTTTTACCCTATCCCTTGCGATAAAAGACTTGTTCGGATATCTCGCAAAACAATGGAGTGAGGTAAGGATTGTTGTGCTTTTTGAAGTTGTCTGGACATTATTTGCGGCACTTACTTTCCTTCGCTCGGTTATGCTCGGTCTTATACCGGCGACATTTTGGATGATGGTCATTTTGTTTGCGGCCTTCTTCGTCGCGTGGGGATACTTTTACGTCAAGTACCGCAAGCAATAGATCAAACGGCAAAGGATTGAATCGGCGATAGGAAAAATCCAGTTTTGTCAAAAAAGGAGCGGCCGTTGGTTTTTACTGGCCGCTCCATCTATTTGAATCAGGAATCGATAAAAGCTTCTTAAAGCGTATTTATCTCAATTGGACCTAAAATATCGGTATCAACATGGCGATGTGGAGTCTTCCTCCCTTAATTTCAAAACATCGCCAGCGATCTAAATCCAAAGAAGTCGATGCAGCCTATCGATACGGATCAGGAGAGGAAACTTACCGATCTCTATTTATTCAGCTCTTTCAACGCCTCACAGGCCTCCTCGCCCCCCATGTCGCAGGCGGTCTTGAAATCGCTCACCGCCTTTGAAATCTTCCCCATCTTTTTGTAGAGGAGCCCCCTCTCATAGAAGGCGCGGTAGTAGATGGGACTGTAGCCGGGGCCTGGGTCTTCCGCCGAGGCCTTGTTGAGATCGGTAAGCGCCTCTTCGTACCTCCCCATCGCCTGGTAGATATTGCTCCTCGTGATCAAAAGCGTGAAGAAATCCGGCTTGTAATCAAGGGCCTTGTTGATATCGTCTAATGCCTTTTCGTACTCTCCCAGATATAAATGGCACCACGCCAGGCCGTCGTAGGCGAGGTCTATAAAGCCGTAGGCGGTGTCATGCTCGAGCGTCTTTGTGTAGTCGTATATCGCCTCTTTGTACATCTTGAGCTTCTGGTGGGCGTTTCCCCGATAGAGGTACGCCTGTACATACGTGGGATCGATCTCGATGGTCTTGGTGTAGTACTTGATCTCCTCTTTCGGATCGGTGCTGTCGAAGCCCTTAATGAACCAGTCGTCGGCGTTTTGGGCAAAGGCGTTGAGCGGGTTGATGAGAATTGCAATATAAATGGACAGCGCAAAGATAATCAGAAAAGACCTTGTTTTCTTCATCTCCTCCTCCGAATAGAGATTTTCAATATGCGCGAAAAATTCACGATAAACTTAAGCGGGAAATAGATATTTGTGACTATTTTAATTCTTAAATTCCTGCGGGCGATCCTTGGTCAGTAATTGTCGCGAGGCAATATCCAACGGCCTACCGGCCCTCATCTGTCCTCTTTAGATGACAAAAAGCCAAAAGTTACCATTAAAAAATGGGAGTGATCTTCTCAATGAAGCCCCTCCTCTCAACTCGCAACTCCCCCTTCCCTCTACTCCTCCTTCTCAAACTCGTCCTTGGACGCTCCGCACACGGGACAGACCCAATCGTCGGGCAGCTTTTCGAATGGAGTCCCGGGCTCTATACCGCCCTCGGGATCACCCTCAGCGGGATCGTAAATGTACCCGCAAACGGTACACACATACTTGTCCATTTTTGCATCTCCTTTTGCCTTGGAGCTATTTTCATTTTCAGCTTTTATATAATGGGGCGCATTTTTAGAGACCTTTCCGCCCTTGATGTAATGATAATACGCGTAGGTCATGGGATTTTCTTCGGAGAGGATGTCCCCGTTGATAAATACTCCCACGAATATTGTGTGGCTTCCCACATCGATCTGATTTATCAGCTCAAATTCCAAAAAGGCCACGACGTTGTCCAAGACTATAGGGACGCCGTTTTGACCTAATTTGTAGTTTATCCCCTCGAACTTGTCTATATCCCTTCCGCACTTGAAGCCGAAGTTCCCGATCAATTTGATCGGGGCATCCTCCGCCAGGATCGAAAGCGTGAAGACCTTGCTGATTTCCATACACTCGTGTGTAAAGTTTTGTTTGTTCACACATACGATGACGGTGACCGGCTCCGAGGTCGCCTGAATTACGGCGTTGGCTATCTGTCCGTTGATCTTATCTCCCTTTTTTGACGTCAAAATGTACATACCGTAACTGATTTTATGAAGAGCTTTGGTGTTCATGATGCTCCTTCCTTTGTTTAGAGAATTATTGAATTGAAACAATATAAAAGTCCTTTATGGCGGTGGACTCACGGCCGAATTATAGCATAACAATCTTTCTTTACAAGGAATTGCATCTATTTTTCGCCCCTGTAAATATACACCGTCCCCGCCATCATGGGGAATGACTCGAGATTTACAAGACCCTCCGCCCTCATTATTTCAATCACTTCCATCGGCTTGAGGAAGCCGGCAATGGAATCGGACAGGTAATCGTAGGCGCTCTTTTTGCCGGTCAAGACCCCCCCGATTATAGGCAGTATCCGCTTCAGGTAGAGGCCGTAGATGGTGCTTACGATCTTCCGTTCCGGCATGGCAAACTCGAGGATCATAAGCCGCCCGCCCCCTTTAAGGACCCTCGTCATCTCCGAGATTCCCGCCCTGTAATCGGTGAGGTTTCTGAGGCCGAATCCTATTGTCACCACGTTAAAGGTTTCGCTCCCGAAGGGGAGGTTCAGGGCATCGGCGATGAAACTTATGACCCTGCCCTTATAACCTTTTTCCCCTATCTTTTTTGATCCCTCTTTAAGCATTTCGAGGGAGAAGTCGACGCCGAATATCTTGTCCACGGGGGCAACCGTGGCTAACTCTATCCCAATGTCGCCCGTTCCCGCGCAAACGTCGAGAACCTTATCTCCGGTTGAAGCTCCGGATAATTTGACAAGCTTCCTCCTCCAGCCGATGTCGGCGTTGAAGCTCAGAACCCGGTTTAGAAAGTCGTACTTCCTCGAGATATCGTCAAAGAGTGCGGAAATATTTCCACCGCTTTTTGGTTTCATAAATCACCGAATTTTCAAAATTAGATGTCTCAAAATTAGATGTCAGTATCAATATGGTCTCTTTAAGTATAGTCTAATTGAAGGTGAAATTCAAATTGCAGGCTTAAATTGGATTGAAGATGTTAAAAAATATAGATATTTACGGCGGGATTTCGATAATAGCTGCCTCTTTGACCCTCAGATTTTACACACGCGCGCCCGGAAAAAATTAACATAAAATTTACATAACCTTTATCTGGAATAAACACGCATTTGGTAATAATAAATGGAAAAAGGTCTTTTTAAGTACAAAACCGATTTGTATTTTGTGTTCTTTTGTCTTCGAGATAGTATCAAAGACTGGATGTGGAAAGGGGATTTTGCCTTTTTTCAAGGCATTATCGTGTCTTAATAGAACAATGATAAATATTCACACAGTTCAAATGTATAGTTTTTAAAGGAGAACAAAAGTGCTTTTAGAATTAGGATTACAGATAGGAATAGTCATTGTAGTAATGGCATTTCTTGCAGAATACATTGACTCTTCGTTAGGCATGGGTTACGGAACGACCTTGACCCCGCTTCTGCTGCTTATGGGATATGAGCCCCTTCAAATTGTTCCCTCTATTTTGCTCTCCGAGCTGATAACGGGATTATTGGCCGGATTTACCCATCACGCAATCGGCAATGTCGATTTCAAACCCAAAACTATGAACGTTAAAAGGATTTACTCCTCGTTAAAAGAGATAGGGGTTTTAAACAGCATAAGACTCGGATTTCCACAGAGTCTTAAAGTTGTCATAGTCATAACCCTCTGCAGTGTTGTCGGGACCGTAGCCGCTGTCTTTATCGCGATAAACTTGCCGAAGTTTTACCTCAAGCTTTATATAGGGATTCTGATCTTTTTAATCGGCATAGTAATTATCGCTACGATCAACAAGGAGTATAAATTCTCGTGGAAGAAGATCACTATTCTTGGACTGATAGCCTCCTTTAACAAAGGGATCAGCGGCGGCGGTTACGGGCCCGTAGTTGTAGGGGGGCAGCTGGTTTCCGGAGTCAGCGAAAAAAACGCCGTTGCTATAACTTCGCTGGCGGAAGGGATTACGTGCATCGTCGGCGTAGCTGCATACATCCTTACAAAGGATGTGATCGATTGGTTGTTGGCTCCCTATCTTATAATCGGCGCGGTTATTTCCGTACCGTTTTCCGCTTACACGGTAAAGATAGTAAAAAGCAGAATCATGAAAATCATCATAGGAATTGTTACGATAATATTGGGATTGACTACAATAATACAGATATTTTTGTAAGAATTCTTCGAACGGAGGAACATGTAAATATAAGGGCATTTTGCTTTATAAACTCAAACGGCTTTGGATTTTTTAATCCATGAGATAAAGAGAGTATTGTAAGTAAAATTGCCCACAAAAAAGCGAACATCCGTCTGTGACCGCTATCGATTTATCTTAAAATTGTGACGGAGGATATGTTAGAATATAGGGAATTTCGAAGCGGGAGAATACTCGAGAGGATGAAATACAATTCTTATACTTATATTAGGACGTTATCGCAGGATGTTATAGTGTGACGGTCTTCTTTCCGGTAAAGTAAAGGTCGGTCCTTGAACCGACGGCTTTATGCCGTGAAGGAGAATATCCTGTTGAAAGGCGATTATAAAAATTGAATTTAAGAAAGTTCTTTGTTGAATAATGCAAGAATAGCAGTATAATTTTTGTAACAAGGGATATCGGGATTTTCAAAACAATCAGGGAGCCTTATAATTGGCGGATAGAGAGAAAAAAACGGTTTTAAACGAAGTATCTCGCGAGGAGTCGACAATCCTTATAATGGATGAAGATAAAGTCGTTCGCGATTCGTGTCTCGATATATTCTCGACGAAAGGCTTAAGGGTGGAGCTTGCGGAAAACAGTGAGGCGGGGATTGACAAGGTAAGAAGCCTCAAGCCCGATTTGGTTATCGTGGACATCGGGGCGCCGGGCGGCGAGGGTCTTCAGCTCCTCGAGAAGATAACCGGGATTGATCCCAAAATCGTTAAGGTCGCCCTGACCGATTCCGCGACAGTTGAGTATGCGGTGGAATCGATGAGAAGGGGGGCCTATGATTTTCTGGCAAAGCCGGTCTCCCCGGAAAAGATCCTTTTGACCGTTCAGCGTGGTCAGGAGGCAGGAAGGCTTGCCGCGGAAAAGGAGGCCATTGAGAGGGAGAAGAGGATCCAGTCGGAATTCTTCATCTCTATTATATCCCATCAGCTTCAGACGCCGTTGATAGCAATAAATAAATATCTTGAGGTGGTTCTGGGAAATATTACGGGTGAAATCTCGGGTGAGACCCGCGAGCTCCTCGAGCGCTCTTATATACGCCTCAGCGAGTTGATTGATTCGATAAAGGACTGGCTCGTCTTCGCCCAGTTTGACCCCAAGAAGGCCAGAAGCGATTTCAAGCCGATCGATATCGTGAAGGTGCTCAATGAGCGCGTCGAGTTCCTGATGCCCTTTATTAAGGAGCGTAATATCGAAATCAAGCTTGACTGCCCAAATGATCATCCGCCGGTATATGGAAGTGTGCGGGTCATCGGCGAGGTGTTTGCGAACCTGATCTCGAACGCGGTAAAATACAACCGCGACTCGGGAAAGATAACGATAACCGTCGGTTACGGCGAGGAGAACTGCTTTATATCTTTTGAGGACAGCGGTATCGGAATACCGGAGAAGGATATGCCATCGATCTTCGACAGGTTTTATCGGGTCAAGTCGGAGGAAACAAAAGACATAGAGGGAACGGGGCTGGGACTCTCCATTACAAAAAAATTCGTCGAGGCACACGGCGGAACGATCGAGGTCAAGAGCAAATACGGGGAGGGAAGCACTTTTACGGTTTATCTGCCGATCTTCAAGGGTTAAATCGGTGGGCAGGGGGAGTAAGAGTAGGGGGAGTCGAGGTGGGGGGGTAGGGGGGTGGTGGTATAGGAATGGGGATTTAAGAGAATTGAATAAAGAGGGGAGGCTTTGCGGTTTTCAGTGATGTCCAAAGGTTATTAATTGGGTTTCTTTATGAACTTGTAGACTTTAGAGGGGGAAACAGAGATGGAAAAAAGTGAGAAGAAGATACTGTTGGTTGACGACGACAAGGATTTCAGGCGGGCGACCAGAAAGATTCTCGAATCGGACGGATATCAAGTCATTGAGGCGGAAAACAGCGTGGAGGGACTCGAGAAGGCCGAATCGGAGGCCCCCGACCTAATCATCATCGATGTTATCATGGATTCCTACACCGAGGGCTTCAATATGATTCAGAGACTCGCTGAAAACGCGAAGATAAAGGACATCCCCAGGATTATCCTGTCCACCCTTGGAATCAAGCAGGATTTGGACATGATCGCTCCCGAGGAGCTCAAGACGGAGTTTATCCTTCAAAAGACGGTGAAAAAGGAAGAGCTTATTAAAACAATCGAGTCGGCATTTGAGAGAAGAAAGAAATAGAGGCTTCCCCCCCGTTCATTGATCGTCTATGCATTGGTACTCTTTTAAGGGTTGACGGGGAGAGGGGAACGGGGGAACGCCCCGCCGTTGTCGGTGGTAAAGCCGCCGCCTTGCCGCTCTATGATGCGGGGATAACTGTTTGTGATTCCATTATTCCGGTGAACAATCTTTGATCTCTATTCTATTGATCTATCAAAAAAAGCGCGGCAAAAAAAAACGCGGCAAAAAAAAGCGGGAAATCTCTTTAAGATTTCCCGCTTCGCTTGAATCGTCAAAAACATTTAACAAGAAACACCTGCCATATTCCGCTTAAAACAACTTCAGTTCCAAGAGCCACAAATGTTTTTGATTTCAAGCTTATGTCGGATTTATAACTGATCGCGCTGATCGCGAAAAAATCGTGGTTTCAGACTATCATCTCCAGTCCATTCATCCAACTATCATCTCCCGTCCATCCCTTCATCCCCCATCCACCCTTCCAACAATCACCTTCCGTCCGCCCTTCCAACTATCATCTCCCATCCGACGCTCGCACCCACCCTCTTTTCACCGCATCCCGATTATTGGCGCCTCCCTTTGGCTTCCCGCCTTTTGCTAAACCCTCGTTCTGGGCGTGTACTTTGTGTGCAGCAGTTTATGGGATTTCTTGCCCAGCGGCTCTTTCAAAAACTCATCGTAAATCTGTTTTATCTCGGGATTCTCGTGAGACTTCCTCAATTTCTTCCCCTCGTCTTCGCGGTATATTGCGTTGATTCTGGCCAGTCGGGTCTCTTTTGTGGTCATGCGCGGTTGGCCGCCTCCACCTATGCACCCGCCCGGGCAGGCCATAATTTCTATGAAGTGGTAATCCGCCTCTTTTGCCCTGACCCTCTCGATCACCTTCCTTGCATTTCCCAGGCCGTGGGCGACAGCCACGTTCAAGGTCGCCCCTTTCAGGAAAGACCACTCAGGGACGGTCTCGGAGATCGTGACGGACGCCTCTTTGACGCCTTCGAGTCCCACTATATCTTTGACATGGAGATTCTCAAACGGCAGTGATTTGCCCGTTACAATCTCGTAGGCCGTCCTGAGAGCCGCCTCCATAACGCCGCCCGTATTCGCAAAGATGTCGGCCGCTCCGGAGGACATTCCCAGCGGCGCGTCCATTTTGTCGTCGGGGAGAGAATTAAAGTCTATGCCGGCCTCCTTGATCATACGGCCGAGTTCTCTTGTGGTCAACACAACGTCTACATCCCTAACGCCGCTGTCGTTCATCTCGGGCCGCTGGCATTCGTACTTCTTAGCAGTGCACGGCATGATGGACACCACGAATATATCCTCGGGCTTTTTATTCAGCTTTTCGGCATAGTAGGTCTTGGCGACCGCACCGAACATCTGCTGGGGCGATTTGCATGTGGATACGTTCGCGAGCATATCGGGGTAAAAGTGTTCTATGTATTTGATCCAGCCGGGAGAGCAGCTCGTGAACATCGGCAGGGCGACCTTTTTTTTGTCGACCAGCGCCGTTTTAAGACGGGTCAGAAGCTCCGTCCCCTCTTCCATGATGGTTAAATCCGCCGCGAAGTTGGTGTCGAACACGGCGTCAAAGCCGATTCTCCTGAGCGCGGAGACCATCTTTCCGGTAACAAGGGTTCCCGGGGGGTTGTCGAAGCATTCGCCCAGGGCGGCGCGAATGGCTGGGGCCGTCTGAACCACAACGTGCTTGTCCGGGTCGTCCAGCGCCGCCCAGACCTCGCCTATCTGGTTTTTCTCGCTGATCGCCCCAACGGGACAGACCGCCGAGCACTGACCGCACTGTACGCAGACGATGTCGTCGAGCTCCAGGGCAAAGGCGGGGCCGATGACCGTGTCAAAACCGCGCTCCTGGGGGAAGAGGGCCGATACTCCCTGGACCTCCCCGCACACGGTGACACAACGCCGACACTTTATGCACTTGCCCGTATCCCGTACCAGCGCCGGGGTGCTTTTATCGATCAACTGCCTGCCCTTTTCCCCCGGATACGCAATATCCCTGACCCCAAGCTCCCGGGCGACGGCCTGCAGCTCGCAGTCGTAGTTCCTGTCGCACGTTTGACACTCTCCTATATGTTCGGAGAGCAGGAGCTCCACCACGTTGCGCCGGGCGTTTCTAACCCTCGCGGTCTTTGTATATACCTTCATTCCATCTCTTGCGGGGGTTATACAGGAGGCCACAAGCGTCTTTGCCCCTTCGACTTCGACAAGACAAACGCGGCATGCCCCAATAGGCGTGAGGTCCTTCATATAGCACAATGAGGGGATGTGTATGCCGGAGCCTTTAGCGGCTTCGAGGATGGTCGTGCCCTCCGGAACCTCAACCGAAATATCATTAATAGTTAGATGCAGCATTTTGTGTAACCTCCTCTTTTTCTCTGTAATCGCAGCGAAGACATCTCTTCGCCTCGCATATGGCGACCTTCTCGGCGCAGGCAAGCTCTACCTCTTTAAAATTCTTTTTGCGCTTGGACACATCCAGGAGTTTGGTTTCGGCGCGCGGGTAATCTTTGGGGTCCGCCTCCGGGTCAAAGAACACATCCGACTCCTTGTACACTCTCCAGAATGCGTGATCGGCTCCGGTCAGGAAAAGGTCTATCCCGAAGGCGGCCCTCTCGCCCTGACCCACGGCCTCCGTTACGGAGGAGGGCCCGGTAACCGCATCGCCGCCGGCGAATACCCACTCTATCGATGTCTGACCCGTAATCGGATTCACCTCGAAATAGTCCCACTTATTAAGCTTGGGCTTGGTTTTGTCGAGCATCTCCTCCGGGTTCAGTGTCTGGCCTATAGCGGCGATTATCTGATCCGCCTCTATGAAGAGGTCTGCGTCCTTTATCGGCACGGGACGCCGCCGCCCGCTTTTGTCAAACTCGCCGAGCTCCATCTGCTTGAACGTCATCCCCTTTACACGGCCGTCCTTGCCGGCGACTACCCCGTCGGGAGCCATCAAAAGCCTCAACTTAACGCCCTCGCGCTCCGCCTCCTCGACCTCGTCTTTGTAGGCCGGCATCTCCTCCCTCGTTCGACGGTAGGCTATCGTGACGGACTCCGCACCGAGCCGTAGAGCCGTACGGGCGGCGTCCACGGCCGCATTGCCTCCGCCTATGACTATAACGTTCTTGCCTGCCTGGGCCTTCCCCGTCATATTGAACTGACGCAGAAAGCCGATTCCGTCTATTACACCCTGGGTATCCTCGCCCTTCACCTTCATAAGGCTCCCCGTGGGCGCCCCCACACCGATGAAGACGGCGTCGTATCCCTGATCACGCAGGCCTTCAAGAGTAATGTCCTTCCCCAGTCTGACATCGGTCTTGATATCGACTCCCATATCCTCGATCATCTTGATCTCCTTTTTGAGGATATCCCTCGGAAGTCTGTAGGCCGGAATTCCCTGCAGGAGCATTCCCCCGGGCTTAGACTCGGCCTCGAAGATCGTGGGTTTATAGCCCAGGCGGGCAAGAAAATAGGCACACGACAGTCCGGCGGGTCCGGAGCCGATGATTCCTATCTTTTTCTTGGCGTTTTGTTCATTCACGCGCACCTCGGGAATCTTGAAGTTTTTATCCTTGTCGGCCATAAACCTCTTTATGCGGCGAATGGCCACGGGTGAATCCAAAGATCCCCTTCGGCATTTATCCTCGCAGGGGTGGAAGCAGACGCGCGAACAGATCGCGGCGAGCGGATTTCTCTCCCTGTGGAGTAGAATCGCCTCGTCGTAGCGCTTTTCCCCGATAAGGGAGATGTATCCAGGGGCGTCGACTCCAGCAGGACAGGCGTTCTGGCAGGGCGCCCTCACCAAATCGGGGCAGACTCCGGCGACACACTTTTTGTCCCGAATGTGGGCCACGTATTCGTCGCGGAAATATCTTATCGTCGAAAGGACCGGATTCGGGGCGGTCTGTCCCAGTGCGCACAGTGAGGTGTCCCTTATGGTCTCGCCCAGATCGATCAATCTCTCTATGTCGCCCTCTTTCCCCTTTCCTTGGCATATATTAGTCAGGATCTCCAACATACGCTTTGTTCCGACCCTGCAGGGGGTGCATTTTCCGCACGACTCCTCCTGGACGAACTCGAGGAAGAAGCGAGCCATATCCACCATACAGGTATCCTCGTCCATGACTATCAATCCGCCGGAACCCATTATCGCGCCCAGCTCCGTCAAGGACTCGAAGTCTATGGGCACATTCAGGTGTTCCCTGGGGATACACCCGCCCGACGGGCCGCCTATCTGCGCGGCCTTGAATTTTTTATCGTTCGGAATACCGCCGCCGATGTCGTAGATGATATTTCCGAGAGGTATCCCCATCTCGACCTCCACGAGGCCGACCCTGTTCACGTTTCCGGTAAGTGCGAAGATCTTGGTTCCCGGGCTCCTCTCCGTCCCCATAGAGCGGTACCACTTCGCCCCGTGATTTATGATGGATGGGACGTTTGCGAATGTCTCTACGTTGTTGAGCACCGACGGGCTGTCCCAGAGCCCCTTTATGGCGGGAAACGGGGGCCGGGGACGCGGCTCGCCCCTCTTTCCCTCGATGGAGCGCATGAGGGCCGTCTCCTCCCCGCAGACGAAGGCGCCGGCGCCCTGACAGATCTCGATATCGAAGTCGAAGCCGGTGCCAAGGACATCCTTACCCAAAAGTCCGTAGTTTGCGGCCTGCTCGATGGCGATTGTCAGCCTGGTTATCGCCAGCGGATACTCGGCCCTGCAGTAGATATAGCCCTTATGGGCGCCGATCGCCTTTGCGGCTATCATCATCCCCTCAAGGACCGCATGGGGATCGGCCTCGAGAACGCTTCTGTCCATGAACGCTCCCGGGTCGCCCTCATCGGCGTTGCAGATGACAAATTTGACGTCACCCTCGGACCTGCTGCAGAGCTCCCACTTCAGTCCGGTTATGAAGCCCCCACCGCCGCGTCCCCTGAGACCCGAGTCCTTTACCTCGGAGACGATCTCTTTGGGGGTCATCTTAGTAAAGGCCTTGATCATGGCCGTATAGCCGTCCCTCGCGATATACTCGTCGATCTTTTCGGCGGCGATTAGGCCCCTGTTCCGAAGAACCCTCAGCTCCTGATGTTTGAAGAAAGATATATCTTTCATCCTCGGTAGATGCTTCTTCTCGATGGGGTCCAGATACATCAGCCTCTCCACGAGACGTCCGTTCACGATGTGCTCGTCGATCAGCTCGGGCATGTCCTCGGGGGTGAGGAGCTGATAAAAAATCCCCCCCGGATAGACCACCATTATCGGCCCTTGAGCGCAAAAACCGTTACACCCGGTCTCCACCACCCTGACCTTCTCCGAGAGCCCCCTGTCCTCGATCTCTTTCAAAAGTCTCTCTCTGATCTTTATGCTCCCGGAAGAGTGACAGCCGGTCCCGCCGCATATCAGCAGGTCGAATCGGCCCTCTTTCAAGACCTCGGGGGTTACGGCAACAGCTTCGACTTCGCCGGGTTCAACATCAGGAGCTTCCGGCTTAACCAAGCTCTGAGCCCTCATCCCCTCTTCTCTTTGGGACATGCTCTTCAATATGTCATCCCTTATCTTCTGAAAATCTTCAATCTTAAGTTTCACCATTTTTCATCTCCTGATATCAACTGTACTGCTTTAGGATATTGTTTACGGTCAAGGCCTTTACCTGCTTGTATATCTCATCATCTATGGATATCACGGGGGCCAAACCGCATGCACCAAAGCAACGAGCAACCTCAAGCGAAAACAGCTTGTCTTCCGTCGTCTCTCCAACGTCTATGCCTAAAGTGTTTTTCAGGGTATCGAGTATTTTTTTACTCCCACGCACGTAACAGGCGGTTCCCATACATATCCGAACTACATGTTTGCCTCGGGGCACGGTGGAAAAAAAGGAATAAAACCCTACCACTCCTGCAACTTCGCTGTAAGACTTGTTAAGAGCCAGACAAATCCGCTTAAGGACACTTTCCGGCAGGTAGCCGAAGATTCCTTGCGCAATCTGAAGCACTGGAATAAGACCTCCGGGCTTATTGGCGTAGTCCTTTAATACTTCATCCAGTCTTTCAAAAAGCTCGGCTTCAGAAGCTTCACAAGCTTCACAATTACAACACGATATTTCAATTGACATAACGATCCCCTTTATAAAATCTGTTTAGCTTTTTAAGCACTTCCCTTAGTGCCGACATATTTTTTAGAGACCTACCTTATCAGATATTAGACTTATCCACTTATTCGGAATGCTTGGCTTTCTAAAAAACTTTCTCCCCCCTCTCTTTCGGTTTATTTCAATCTCTGATCAAATAGTTTCTTGGATAATCTTTAATAATATATTACATGACCAACAACTTCTTGAGGTCCGATGGCTGAAAGCGGATCGGAACCGCTGCGTTACCGACAGTACTTAATATTTCAATGGACGTTTTTTACTCCGCCTCCTTCGACAATTTTTTGAAAATCCAAGTCGATGCGTATTTCCCTCATCATCACCCCGGCGATAAGAAGATCGGGCCTCTCGTCGGTCAAGACGGCTATCGCCTCCACGCCCTTTATATCCTCCATTGTTTTATACCAATGATTTATCTCCCTGAACCGCTCTAACTTGTCCCTGTCTTTATCCGTCACCGTTTTGTTATCGTTCATTTCAAGCGTTTTCTCTTTAAGCGGCAATGTGTGTATGAATATATTCTGATTTAGTTCGCTCTGACTTTATTCGCCCCGATTTGTTTGCCCGATTTGTTTGATATTGTCGCATTGCGGTTACATCCATTTTTTTAGTCTATCCTCAATCCCAACTCAAGTGTAATAAGTTGTTCCTTGAATCCCATGTCTGCGAGGATCTGCGCATACCTATCCCTAATGAAGCTGGATCTCCAGTACCCGCAGTATAAATTCACTGTCCAGCGGTTTCTGAAGTATGCCGGCCACGCCCAGATCGGAACTGCTGATATTTTTAGACAGCTCGTCGCCGACGGAGCTCAACATGTACATCGGCGCCTTTGATCCGCTGTCTCTGACCATTTTTACAAAATTCAGGCCGGAGTCGATTTGCTCCATCATCATGTCAACGATAAGAAGGTCAGGGTTTTCGTCCTCAAATACCTTTGCCGCATCTTCGGCGCTGCTGGCCTCAACCATTTTGTATCCCCCGGACTCCAGAATCGCCCTTAATCCGTCGAGGACGTCCTGGTCGTCGTCAACCACCATTATCACGTGCTTGCCGCCTTTCATCTCACACCTCCTGTTCTAAAAAAACGGTTTTTTAGAAATTTTTTCTTTTTTTATCCAAACAGTTAAGAGTCCTTTCAAAATTTACCAACACCACCCTCTCTCTACGAAAACTTTTATTCCGGCACTAAAGGACTCCGATTATGTTATACAATTATATGGTTTGAATGTTTCCTTGGGTAGTAAGGCCCCACCCTTCATCATATATGTCACTTTCCGACTCCGGTGTTAAATCCGTTCTTAGGGTGACCGTAAAGGTGCTCCCCTTATCCTCTTTGCTTGTTACGGACACATTGCCCTTGTATAAGACGACCAGCTTTTTGACCGTGGAGAGCCCGAGACCGCTTCCCATGATGTTTTTGGTCTTCGAGTTCTTGATGCGCACAAAATCGTCAAATATCTTTGCCGCCTCATCGGAGCTCATCCCTATGCCGGTGTCGGTCACCCTGATCTTGGCGATGTTGTCCTTAAGTCCGATGTCGACCGTGACCTTTCCGCCTTCCTTGTTGTATTTTACGGCGTTGGAAATAAGATTGTTGAATATGATTTCGACCTCGTCGCGTACGCCGGTTAGAATAATTGGGCCCTTGCTTTTCATTTCAATATCTATTTTTTGGGCCTTGGCGTCATTTGACATCATCTCTATCGAATCCACGGCTACTTTGCAGAGGTCGACCTTTTCAAAGGAACGCTTCTTCTGGCCGGACTCGATTCGGGTGAGGTCCAACAGGTCGAAGATCAACTTTCTCATTCCGCTGATGCGAATGATACAGCGCTCTATCATTCGATCATACTTATCTATCTCTTCGCCAAGCTTCCTGTCGCGCATAATCCCGAGGTATCCCTCGATGGCGTTTAGAGGCGACTTCAATTCGTGGGCGAGAACCGATATGAACTGAAAACGAATCTGGCGCTTTTCCATAAGCAGAGATTTCGCCTTTCTCTGGAGGATCAGCCTTCCGGCGGCCTTTCTCAAAACATTTCTGAGGTCGTCCGGAGTGAAGGGTTTCGCGAGGAAATCGTAAGCGCCGAGCTTGATCGTTTCTATGGCGGTCTCAATCGATGCAAAGGCGGTGATGATAATGACAAGAATATCAGTTCTCTTATCCGCCTTGAGAGTTTCAAGAATGTCCGATCCGAGCATATCCGGGAGCCTGTAATCCAGAAGTATGATATGCGGCGGCTTTGCCTCGATAATCGACAGCGCCTCATTGCCCGTTAAAGCCTTGTCAATGTCAAATCTGACTTCTTCGGATAAATCCGGTATTGTGACGGCGAAATCCTTGAGAGCGCGCTCTATACCGAGGCACATTCCCAATTCATCGTCGACAACAAGTACACGTAAACGATCCATAACGAAGTCCATTCACCGATTAAAATCATAAATTGCCGCTTTTATCGCGGTTATATGATGGATTTATAAAATGAATAACACATGCGTGTTTATTCCAAATAAAGGTTATGTAAATTTTATGTTAATTTTTGTTCGGCAGAGTTTTAAAGTAAATAATCTTCAAAATCTCTTTTAAATAGCTCAATTATGAAGTAAGCGCCTAAAGGTTGAGCTTTTTATGTTTCTACAATTCCATAAGGCCCGGTTGGATAACTCTTTACGCTGTCGTGGGTGTTAAGCTCTAATACCTATTTAACATTGACACCAATATTAATATTTTCGGAAAGTAATTAATTCGAACGTTAATCGAGCGTATCTCATCATTGCTGAAAGAATTTATTATTCGATGGGGATTTTTCAAGAAAAAACTTGAGTTATTGTTTTGAGCCTAAATAGGATCGAATTCCCTCGTCAAGGTTGCTGAGATCTTGAAGGTCGTCGATGAACACCATCGGCGGGGTAATTAGAGCAATTTCAGAAACCGCGTCCTTTAAGATTTTCCCGTCAACCTTTCCAAACGCTCAAAGATAATCTCTTGATCCCCATAATCGATGCCGGTGTCGCCCATATCGCGCCCATATCGAGCGAGATAAAACGCGAGATAAAGCGCGAGATAAAGCACCGTCCCTTCCCAAATAGAATACGGTAAGCTTAAAATCCCTTCAGTGCTGTGAGTCCGGTGAGCCGTGGGAATCTCTGAAATACCAATTCAATTTTCAGGTAACTGTTAATCGCTTCGCAGTCTCAGGTATAAGGTTGGAAGGTCCGGGGTGGGGCGTTTTCCCTTGCTCCACCCCGTTAAACTTCTTTGCATGCAATGTCCCGCCTTAACGCTGGGTTCGACCCAACGGAACTGCTTCCATGTCTGAGCTGACAATACGGTCGGTGAAACTTAAGCAACTTCAGAATTGTATCGGACAATCCCGCAATTCTGCAAGACGATATCGCTTACCTGATCCTTTACTCTCAAACCATTGACCTTATAAACCCATTTTCGCTATAAATGGATTGGCGAAAAGTACGATCAGCGATATGATGAGCGCGTAGATCGCAAGGGATTCGATAATCGCAAGTCCGATCATCATGGTGCCGAGAAGCCTGCTGTATTGTTGTGGATTCCTGGCCATTCCCTCCATTGCACCCCTCACCGCATGTCCCATTCCGGCTCCGGGCCCGACAACGCCCAATCCAATTGCCAGACAGGCTCCGAGGATAGAGGCCATGTAGATTAAGGTCGCCAGTTGAGGATCCGTTTCCTTTGCCTGATCCTCCTCGTGGCTCTGCGCTATTGCAATCGACGAGATGAAAATCACCGAAAGAACGATAATAAGACAGACCAGCTTTTTCGTCATTTTAGATCTCCTCCAATGTTAGGTTTAAGTCTTCCTCTTTATACCAATCATTTTATATCATCTCTGATACAAAACATCTTCAGAAGGTGAAAAAGGTAATAAATATCCCAGAAGGATTTTACCTTTGCCGATGCCGGCGATCTTAAAAAAATCCCGCAACGGATTTACTTATTGGAGTTTGAGGTCGAAGAGTCCGAGCTCTTTTTGGTTTCCTTGCCTCTAACATCCCTTTTCTTTCCCATAGAGATCGCCCAGTCCGGGATCTTCTTGCTTGCATCTTTAATCTCATCGCCCACATCCTTCTTGCCCTTCTGTAATCCGTATTTTACAAAAAGGACGTATATATTCCTGAATCCTGCCAATATCCCCGCTATCAGTAAGATCATTGTAAAAAGTGGGTGTGTTTTGTAGTGATTGTCAAGGAATATACCGACGCCGAGGCCTATAAAGATTGCAAACGCCATTGAGAGGCCCATGGTGCTCAAGTAAAACATCCTCTTAAAGAAATCTTTCCTTCCCTCTTTTTCTCTCATATCTCCTCCTTATTGCGCCATGAATTCTCCGTCTTCATGCATCGGCAACAAAAAACTGTCTCGCTTAATTTTGATTCCTAAACCTCTATTGCCAAAAACCGCCAGTTTTCTTTCATTACATTCTGATCTAATACAGCAATCCCACCTCTCTCGCCTCTTTTTCCAGCTCGTCACGGAAGTCCGGATGGGCAATGGAGATCATCTCCTTTATCCTCTGGGGGACGCTTTTGAGCCACATGTCCGCGATGCCGTATTCGGTGACGATATACTGAACATCCGACCTCGGGGTTGTGACTATCGTCCCCGGCTTAAACTGCGTGACGACGCGCGATAAGGTCCCTGATTTTGTTTCCACCGTGGAGGGAAGGGCGAGAAAGGACATCCCCCCCTTCGACTTGGTGGCTCCCCTGACAAAATCGAGCTGCCCGCCGGTGCCGCTGAACATGCTGAAGCCGAGGGACTCCGAGGCGCACTGGCCGGTCAGGTCTACGGTCATGGTGTTGTTTATCGAGATCATGTTGTCGTTTTTAGCGATGTTGTTTACATCGTTGGCGTAGTAGACGGGGCAAAACTCGCACACCGGGTTGCGGTCGATAAAATCGTACAGTTCCTTGTTCCCGATGGCAAACGCCGCCACCATCTTGCCCGGGTGGAAACTCTTCTTACTGCCGGTGATGACCCCCTTCTTCGCCAGGTTCATCATGCAGTTGGTCATCATCTCGGTGTGAACGCCCAGGTCTTTCTTGTCGACCAAGAGGTTTCCGACGGCGTCGGACACCGCTCCGATGCCGATCTGTATCGTGGCCCCGTCAGGAATGCGCTCCGCGATCAGGGTTCCGATCTTTTTTTCCACGTCGCTGATCGGTATCTCCGGTATTTCCGGAAGGGGATGATCGCTCTCCACGATGTAGTCAACGTTGCTGACATGGGTGACGGTCTGATTGCCGAAGACGAAGGGGGTCTGCTTATTTACCTGAATGATCACGATATCGGCGATCTGCATCATTATCTCGTTGTTGTACGCCCCCACTGGGCCGAAGCTCATGTAGCCCCTCTCGTCCGGCTCCGAAACCTCACACATAAATATGTTGCAGTCGGCCTTGAAGCTTATGGCGCGGGCATGGGAGAAATGATATGAAATCGGATCGACGTTCCCTCCCTTCAGAAACGCACGCTCCAGCGGTCCTACAAATAAAGATATAAAATTAATATGGCCCTTGTATTCCGGCTTGAAGACTTCATAGGGATACATAGATATTCCGGAATAGAGCGTCACGTTTTCGAGCTCGTCCTTTCTCTTGCAGAGCGCATTGACGACATCGACGGGCTGGCTGCATCCGCCCGGCATGCCCACCGTGTCTCCCGACTTGATTACCGCCGCTGCTTCGTCGCTCGTTACCAACTTCTTCTTATAATCTTTTTGCCAGTCCAAAAGATTTCTCCTTTCATAATTATTCTTGTAGGAAATTATGAGGGTAATGCTCATGCACATATTTATCTAAAATTCAGTTTCATCTCGTAGACACCCTGGATGCTCTCCTTTTCTATATCGAATCCGCTCTTTTCTAAAAGCCTCATCATAGGTCTGTTTTCTATCAATACCGAGGCCATGACGCCAGTCAGCCCCTTCCTCTTTACCAGAAGCACCAGATATTGGACCAGCTCCCACCCAATCCCCTGCCTGTGAAATTCGTCTTTGACCACTATGGCCGCCTCCACCTGGAGGGACTTCTCATCCGAGATGTATTGGGCCATACCGAGGATGGTTTCCTTTTCCTCCTCTTTCAAGACGGCGAGGATTATCATATCCCTGGTGTAATCGATCACAACGAAGTTTTGCAGTCTGTCGTGGGGCATATCTTTCCTCATCGACATGAACCTCCGGTAGAGGGTCTCGTCCGAAAGATCGTAGAAGAACTCCTTGAGGAGAGGCTCGTCGCTGATCTTTACCGGCCTGAGAAGTATTTTGAGACCGGTCCTTGTAGTCCTGTATGCCTCGAGGTGCTCCGGGTATTCCCCGAACTCCCCCGTAATAAAGGCCTGGTCTCTGTATATGAAATTGAGCTTTTTTGCCTCATCTATTAGCCAGGGCCTGAATTTCGGGTGGGCTATGGAAATGAGCTCCATGGCCCTCTCCCGGATGTTTTTACCGTGCAGGTACGCGATCCCGTATTCGGTAACCACGTAATGAATATCGCCCCTGTTTAGGGTCACTCCCTCCCCCTCCTTGAGATAGGGCACTATCCTCGAAATACTCTCCCCTTCCGCCGTCGACTGAATGGTCAAGATGGTTTTTCCCCCACGGGCCAGGACTGCCCCCCTCATGAAGTCCGCCTGTCCGCCGATCCCGCTGTAGAAGGTGTTGCCGATCGACTCGGCGGTAGCCTGACCCGTCAAATCGACCTCCAGGGCGCTGTTGATTGCGGCCATGTTTTCGTGGCGGGCGATAATCAGGGGATTGTTGGTATAATCCACCGACTTGAACTCGACGCTCGGGTTGTCGTGGATGTAATCGTAGGTCTTCTTCTTTCCCATTGAGAAAGTGGCGACGGTCTTTCCACGATCCAGGCTTTTTTGTGAATTATCTATGACGCCCGCTTTCATCAGCTCCACGATCCCGTCGGTCAAAAGCTCCGTGTGGACGCCGAGGTGCTTCTTGTCTTTCAGGTTCGACAGTATCGCGTTCGGGATGCTTCCGTATCCCACCTGTATTGTGTCGCCGTCCTGAATGATGCGACTTACGTAATTCCCGATTCTTTGAGAGATCTCGTCCGGAATCCGATCCTCATACTCCATCAAGGGCTCATCGTGGGGAACGAGAAAATCGACCTGTTCAATATGGATGAATCCGTCTCCGTGTACTCTGGGCATGTTCGAGTTTATCTGCGCGATCACAAGGGACGCATTTTCTACCGCCGCCTTTACAATATCCACGCTTATCCCGAGACTCATGTAGCCGTGACTGTCAGGGGGTGTGGTTTGAATAAGGGCCACGTCCACCGGTATCATATTTCGGTTCAGCAGACTCGGAACCTCGGATAGAAACACGGGCGTGTAATCCGCGTTTCCTTGGTTGACGGCGCCTCTTGTATTGTCCCCTATGAAAAAGGAGTTGTGGCGAAAGTTGCTCTTGAATTTGTCATCGGCGTAGGGGGCGACGCCGAGGGTCCACACGTGAAATATCTCCGCATCCACCACCGCCTTCGGGTGGGATTCAACATATTTTATGATTTCCCCCACGAGATAGCTCGGCTCTCCACATCCGGTGCTTATAAATATCCTGTCGCCGCGGTGTATGCGTTCAAATATTTTATCGGTCTCCAGCAGCTTCTCGGGATATTTTTCTTTATAAGCTTCCTTTTCCACCACACCTCCACTTTTTATTCGCCCTGTAGGTCCGTTTAAGCTGAACGATAATCGGCTTTGCCCCGGCTCCTATCTACCAAGATGTAACCCTGACCGTCATTACCGGGCAGTTGGCATTTCGTACCACCCTGTCAGCCGTCTTGCCGAAAAAGAAATGGTCAAACCTCGTTTTGCCGTGGGTCCCCATAATGACCAGGTCGATATTTCTATCCTTGATGGTCTCCAAGATCTCTTTGAAAGGGTCGCCTTTTAAAAATAATGTTTCGTACTCGACATTTTTGTCGATATATTTTCTACAAAAATCCCCCATCTCCTTTACGCCGGAATCGTCAAGCTCGTCCATCAGGTTTTCCAGTACCTTGTTTGTCAGAACGAGCTTCGTTAACCCTTCATATTCCTGAAAAACATGAAGTAGATGGATTTTTGCCTTAAATTTCTCCGAAAAGATGTTGGCGTAATGGGCGAGGACCCTCGATGTTTCGGAGAAATCAACAGGTACAAGAATGTTTTTTATGGGCCTGTTCAAGTCTTCCATTTTGGTTTACCTTTCCTTACAGATAAAATTCTTTCTATGATTACATGATAAGTTTTTTACTTCTTATTTTCAAACACACAGACATCGTCCCCCTTTGCCACGCATTTGGTCTCGACAATCTGTACCTTTTTCCCTGTGGCGTTAAACATCCCCTCAATCGCTCCCGCCTGAAAATCGCAGACGGAGACCTTGGATCTCTCAGGAAAACCGGTGACGAAAGGAGAAAAGTAGAGATTCGTCTTAAAAAGTCCCCTCTCCACGTCAATCTCTTCAATTATATTGAAGCCCCAACCCCTTTTCCCCGCGGTCTCACAGTAAAAGGTAATAAGCTCTTCTCCTTGAAGCTTTAAAAGCTCTTTCATGATCTTGGCCATATCTGTACCGATTTCATATCCAGCCTTCCTCATGAAAATCTTTGCCGCGTTTATTCCACCGAGGTCGGCCGCCGAGCGCATCATGAGACCGAATGTGGCCTGAGGCGTGATGACGATTCTCCTTCCAAGCATCGTGAACATCTCATCCTCATCCACCGATAAGGAATTTTTTATCTCTTCTAAAGCGTCTTTGGAATCCCAGTGTTTCAAATTTTTCATAATAAATAATCTTCCATTAAGATACTATAGGCAATAGCAATATAAAAGCACTAATGATAACTGTATATGGTTTTTTTATCTTTAAGGCAATAGTATAATTCTAAGGAATCATATCAAATACATTTATCCTGAAAACTTCGTCAACTCTGCTGCGACATCATCCTTCTCTGTTTTTGTGGGGCGTTGATCGTAAGAACGGGATACTTCGTGAGCCTGACGACCTTTTCGGCCACGGAGCCGAAAACGAGATGCCGCCAGCCCGTCTGGCCGTGGGTCGCCATAACGATGATGTCGGGGTTCTCAAGCTCGGCGATCTTTACTATGTCGCCTGCCGGATTCCCCTCGAAGACTATCGGATCCACGCGAACATTCATAGAGACCTTTTTCTCGATTACTTTTTTTAACTTTTTCTTGTATTTTTCCAAAATTCTCTGCTGAATCGATTTGACATCCAAGCTTAAAATATTAACAAGACCGTCGAAGTTGATGTTTTCCGTGACCACGTGAATAACACACAGCTCGGCGGAGAAATTCGAGGCCAACTCGCCGGCAATTCTGAGCGCTTCGTATGACGGCTCGCTGAAGTCGACCGGGCAAAGAATCTTTTTTATCGTCAACATCTCTGATCTAAAAACCCCACTCAAAAAAAACAGGCGCCTGAGTAACAACAAGGAGCGGCAAATCAAGCAATTAATCACCCTCTTCTCTCGGGGCATGAATCGTAAGTACCGGGCACCGCGCTAATCTGACGACCTTTTCGGTTACCGAGCCGAAGACAAAGTGCCGCCAGCCCGTCTGGCCGTGGGTCGCTATTACAATCAAGTCGATATCGTCCTTATCGGAAAGGTTGACTATCTGATCCGCGGCCTTTCCCTTCAAGGTAATTTGCTTCACGCTTAAATCCATCGGCAACCTCTCTTTGACTACCTCACTCAGCTTATTTTTGGCTGATTCTTCCAGTTCCTCCTGATACGAATCGACATCGAAGTCCGAAAATTCCGGCCCGTACAGCGAGCTTGAGATCTCCCTCACAACATGCACTATGTTCAACTCCGAGGAGAAATGAGTCGATATCTCTTCAGCCACCTTGAGCGCCTCGTATGACGGCTCGCTGAAATCGACGGGACAAAGTATCTTTTTAACCGGTAACATTTTATGCCTCCATTCATAATAAATATTTTTGGGAACTTATTTGAGAATCCTTTAAATATTTTTTCAGGAAGCTTGTTGCCTCTCCCAAATAACTGATTACGCAGTTTTTTTCTTAAACAATCTTTTTTGAAGAGACTTGCTCGACCTATTCTCCTTGCGCAGACTTTTTTCAACGTACATCGCTTCGTCCGCGGCTTTAATTACTTCTTCGAATGATTTATGGTGGTTCGAGGACGCAATACCGATACTGATTCTGGTTTTGTTTATCTCCCTTTCTATGCACCGGCTGATACGAGCGGATAAAGCGATCGCTTCCTCCCGATCGGTATAGGGCAGTATAATCGCGAATTCATCCCCTCCATATCTGAAAGCGGAGTCCACATCCTTTCTTATATTTTTTGTAGCTATCCTGCCCACCTTTCTTAAAACATCATCACCCGCAATGTGCCCATATGTATCGTTGAAGGATTTGAAATCATCTATATCGAATATCAGAAGGGTCAACGGATATGACATCCTTTTAGCCCTGTTTACCTCTTCACTGATCTTCTTGTAGAAATAGCGATGGTTGTAAAGACCGGTAAGATCGTCGGTGATAGAGAGGTGTATCAGCTCTTCCTCCATCTTTTTGCGCTCTGTAATATCGGTAAATATTGCAAAGCTGCCTTTAAAGGTTCCGTTATCGTTAAAAATCGGTCGAGGTGACATGATTGTAGGGATCTTACGGCCGTCCTTTCCCGTCCATACAATTTCGTAATGAGAGCTGTCGCCTTTCATCCTCTTTGCCATTTGAGCTTCAAATACCTTCCGATTATGGTCGTCTAAGAAATCGGTTACGGGTCGGCCGATCATTTCATCCCTCGAATATCCGAACATTTCGGACAATTTGTCGTTCAGATAGGTGAAGATCCCGTTTTCGTCCTGTAATCCCAGACCGTCGTTTAAAGTTTCAATCAACGTACGATAAAGTTCTTCGCTTTGGAATATCGTTTCCGCGTTCGGCTCTCTGCGGTTTTCGGATTTCTCGGCTTCCCTGTTTTTTAGATCCCAATCAAAACCGCTGTCTGCAAATTGTCCTTTTTTGTTTTTTACATCCACCATGTTTAAGTCTTGTCGCATTTAAGGCCCCAAAAACACCGATTTTTGTCACTCCGTTAATTGTTCTTTTATGTTTAGATTTTCATGTCATATGATCTTTTGGTGACCTTCATATATTTACTCCCCCTTCCCCCTCCCTCTTTTTTTGCACCTGATACCCTCGGTAAAATGAATACCATTTGCGTGTTTATTCCAAATAAAGGTTATGTAAATTTTGTGTTAATTTTTATTTTTGAAAATATGTGGACAAGAAAGCGATTCTTGAAAAACTGTTTGTTTGGGGAGCGGCGAGTTTTAATTCAAGTCTTTATTGAGCTTGATCGTGAAGGAAGTCCCCTGGCCGGGAGTGCTGTCTATCTTGATATCTCCTTTGTGCTGCACTACAATGCTTTTCACGATTGAAAGGCCCAGTCCGGTTCCCCCCAATTTTCTCGAGCGGGACTTATCCACGCGGTAAAACCTTTCATAAATATTTGGAAGGTCTTTTTTGGGTATCCCGATGCCCGTATCCTTTATGGTTAGGATCAACTTCGTGTCTTGTGTCCTTAAAGAGATCAGTATCTCTCCACGATCGGTGTATTTGATTGCATTGGATATCAAGTTTATGATCATCTGCTCCAGCTTAAATGGGTCAGCGGATATAATATATTGCTTGTCGTCGGCCATGAAATTGAGGTTAAGACCCTTTTCCGCTATTTCCCTTTCAAAGATCTTGATAACATCCTCTACGATCTGCTTGACATTCACTTCTTCCAATTCAAGGGGCAGCTCTTTTTTCTCGAGCTCCGACAGGATTGCAATATCTTGAATAATATTGATGAGCCTTTCGGTATTCCTCTTCATAATATCCAGATATTGATCCTTTTTCTCGGGTGGACTTTCTTCCAGCATCTCGAGCGACCCCTTGATCGATGTCAGCGGCGTCCTCAATTCATGGGATACGTTGGCTATAAAATCCTTCTTCATATTTTCGAGTTTTTTCATCTCCGTTATGTCGTGAAAGACCAGCACTATCTCTCCTTTGGCCTTCAAGAAGGTTGCGCTGCAAAGAAAAACATTGTCTCCGAGATACAGCTCTTTCAAGACGTTGTCCGCTTCCTGCCTGACCCTGCTTATCAGCTCGACCAGGTCGCCCTCTCTTATGACCTCCCAGTAAAATTTACCCAAAATGAATTCCCTTCCCATTACTTCGGTGAGGCTTGAATTAGTAAACAAGATTCTCTCTTTTCTGTCCAGGACCAAAACCCCCTCCTGCATCGAGGATATTATGAGAAACAAATCGTCCTTTTGCTGTGAAAGCTCCGTGAATAATTTATTGATTCTTTCCGTCATGAAGTTAAAATGTTCTGAAAGGGTATTTAACTCGTCGTTCCTGTTTACGGAAGTCCTTATGCTGAAATCGCCTTCCGCTAACTTTTTCGTTGCGTAGTTGAGATCCTTTATGGGCTTTACAAGGTTTCTGGAAAAAAAGATCGAGCCGGCAAGGGCCAAGAACAGGAAAGACAGGACTATATATAGGATTTCCAGCTCTAATCTGTTCAAAAGGATTTCTACATCCTTCAGGTATAAACCTAATCTCAAAACGCCTATTGTGTTTTTATCTTCCTTGAGCGGCATGGCAACGAATATCATCTGCTCCCCGACCGTGTCGCTGAAGCGGATTGATCTGCCCACACCCGACTCCTTCGCGTTGAAGATCTCTTCACGATCACTCAGGTTCTCCATTAATTTCGGATCTTCTTCGGAGTCTTTTAGAACTCTGCCGTTTATATCTACTATGGTTATTCTCGTGTCGGTTTCGCTTCTTATATTGTCTACGAGCTTGTTGAGCTCTTCTTCTTGGCCCGAATTCATATACTGAACAATCAGGGGGCTGAGTATCTTGCAAAGACTCTCAAGATCTTTGGCGTAACTGTCGGTGTAGTGGGATCTTATGGAATGGAAGGAGAAGATAACGACAAACAATGAAAAGAAGAATACTATAAAAAAGTAGCTTACAAAGAACTTCAGGAACAGGGATTTTTTCATAGCTCTACCTTATATCCTATTCCCCTGAAGCTTTTTATTACTCCTGAAGCCGATTTGAGCTTTTGTCTCAAATGCCTTATGTGTATATCGACGGTTCTGTCAATAACATATTTTTCTTCACCCCAAAGGTAGTCGAGAATCTCTTCTCTGGAAAATACGACGCCGATCTTTGAAGTCAAGAGTTTAAGAATCTTAAATTCAGTTGTGGTGAGTTTTATCTTTTCCCCGTCAACCGTAACCTCATATTTGTCCAAGTCTATTAAAAAGTCGTCCTTGATTTTTATTATCTTTGTCCCCTTGTTTTCCACACTTCTTTTCAAGACCGTTTTTACCCTCGCCACCAGTTCCCGGGTGGAAAAAGGCTTTGTGATATAATCGTCCGCGCCGAGCTCCAGGCCTACTACCTTATCGGTCTCCGCACTCTTTGCGCTCAAAATGATTATTGGAATGTCGGAGTAATCGCTTTTAGTTTTCAGGTTCTTACATATTTCAAAGCCGTCTTCGTCCGGAAGCATCAGATCGAGCAGTATCAGGCTCGGTTTTTTATCCTTGATAAATTGATAAAAGGTTTTAGCATCGTAAAACCCCTCTACATTGAAGCCGAAGTTTTTAAGGCTCTCCGACACGATTTTGACAATATCCGGCTCATCGTCTAAAATGACTATCAATTTTTCCATCTTTTGGTCTCTAAATTGAGTGAAATCCCTCTCATAATACTACCTTTATCCCGGCAATATTTCAATATATTCTTTTATAACCGGAATTGCAGGGAGGTGTCAAATTTTTTAAAGACCGAGCGTCCCCGATATGAAGAAAAACGCTTCGATAATAGACCTTGAATTTTCGCGTTCCTTTGAATCACATAACAGATACTGAGAGGTTTTTAATGACCGGTTTTACCTTTTTTGACTGTTATTTTTCTCAACAACGTGATAGTATCCTTGGGAAAAACGGCCTCGAAAAAACGGATTCCCTTGTTGAAGCGGTTCTATCTTGTATAGGTAAATTATATCGGAGGAGGTCACCCTTACAAAATATCCTCAACTTTAACCAGCGGATTTTTTTGTTATGAAACGAGAAAGAATAAAAATTCTATTTATAGTGGTGGTTTTGATCATTTTATGCTTGATCACGTTCTATTTTCATAAGGTACTTAACACGGGAACCGTATTCACACACTTATTTTACATTCCAATAATTTTATCGGCCTATTGGTGGAAAAGACGGGGTCTGATCGTAGCGCTTTTCTTGTCGTTGTTTCTGATATTCAGCAATATTTTCCTGAGGGATTATGTCTCCGACATAAACGACTATTTTCGGGCATTTATGTTCATCATTATCGGCATTGTCGTTATGTTGTTGAGCGAAAAGATCGAAAAGGCGAACGAAGATCTGCGCAGAAGCGAAAAGGCGTTGGTGGAAGCGGAGAAGCTGGCGAGCCTGGGCCAGCTTGCCGCCGGTATCGCCCATGAAATCAACAACCCGCTGGGCGTCGTCCTTATGTATGCTCATTTACTTCAAGACGAGGCGCCGGACGAAGGTGTCCGTGAAGACTCTCGAATAATAGTGGAGCAGGCCGATCGCTGCAAGAAGATCGTATCTGATCTTCTCCAATTTGCCAGAAAGAACAAGGTTCTCTTGAAACCGGAAAATCTATATGAGATAGCCGCTCACTGCCTGGAATTGACGGATTTTCCGGATAACATAGAAGCGAGTGTTGAGTGCAACTGCGACGACCCCGTAGCCGAGGTGGACGACGACCAGATTGTCCAGCTGATAACAAATATAGTAAGTAACGCGGTGGATGCTATGCCGGAGGGGGGAAAACTGACCGTGTCGGTTGAAGGCGATGAAAACGATGTTCGGCTGGCTATCAAGGACACCGGTGTCGGGATTGAAGCCGACAAGGTTGGCAAAATTTTCGAGCCTTTCTACACGACAAAGCAGATAGGAAAGGGAACAGGACTGGGACTTTCGGTAAGCCACGGAATTATAAAGATGCACAGGGGCAGGATAACCGTCAAGTCCAACGCAGATAAAGAGAGCGGCCCTACAGGCACGGAGTTTACGATTCACATTCCACGAAAAGGCGTTAGGGAATAGCCCCCCATATATAATAGACAAACGGTATAACAAATCCCGTCCGAACGGCGGGCGGCGGATCTGTGCTGTATTGTTGACGGGGCTTGGCCTTTCACCTGTAAGCGGCAAAAGCGGTTTGGGCATTGAATGGGGGGATCTCAAGGGCATTTAACAAGCGGGCGAGATCGGCCAAAGATAAAAGGATATTTCTAAGACGCTGGATATAGATGTTAATCTGATGTTAATCGGTATTTGAAGGCGGGGGCTAAAAGAGGAAACCCCGACTCTTATTTCCGTTTGCCTTCAGAAAGGAAGAGGTAAGTTAAATGTTGGAAAAAGGAACCAAAGTTATTGCAAGGACCGCCATTCTGCTCGCCCTGACCGCGGCGATACAGATAGCGGGCAGGTATTTCACCTCGTTTCTGGGGCCCATGAATATGTTCATTGTGGGGACCCTTGTGAACGCCTGCCTGCTCATCTCCGTTGAATACGCCGGGATCAAGGGCGCCTCCGTAATAGCCTTCGTCACACCGTTCACGGCGGTACTGACCGGAGCTCCAGTTCCAATTCCGTTCTTGCCGTTTATCGGGATCGGAAATTTTATCCTGGTACTCGTCTTCTATTTATTGAAGAGGAGGATTTATGGGATAGGCGTAGGGGCGATACTCAAGTTCTCATTTCTCTTTGCATCCGTTGCGATTTTCTTGAAGATGACCAGCCTTCCGGCAAAGCTCGTGGGGGCGTTGTATTTCGCTTTCTCATGGCCCCAGATTGTGACCGCTTTGTTGGGGGGAGTGGTCTACCTGGCGGTTACCAGGGTACTTAAAGTAAAGAGTATAGACGAATGAGTTTGCACTAAATGTGAGAGGCATTCGGCTTTATATCCAATTTCCTTTCAGCATTTGCATTGGCGGGGCCCTCGTGTTGCATCAAAGATGGAAAAAAATCGAGCGGGTAGGGAGGCAGGGACTCATCGTGATGATCCTAAAGATTCATGAATAGACAAAATCCATGAAGCGGTTGGAGAATCCGGCTTATCGGTGCGCCTTTTTAGGATTGAAAACGGCGGGATCGAGGGATTGTGGAATCGCATGATTGAACAATTGCGTGATTGAACAATTGATATAGCCGCTTTCTTTCACGTACGACCGGAACCGATTATTGAAAACCTAATTTGCTCCTAAACGGCCCCCTTAGTTGGATGATCTTTGTTAGGACAAATACGCACGCGGCACGAAAATATAGTTGAGAGTGTGTTTGTTTTAATCGAGCAAAAGAACTGCTTCTCGGACAACCTCAATACGGTTATTCCAACCGCTATAACAAGATATACGAATATGACGGCGGCGTTGACCCATAAACACCATATTGAATTCATGGTTTCCCCTCCATAATTTAAAAAACGGGGTTGAACAATTAGTTAAAAATCCGAGGGAAAAGCCTCTTTGGTTCTCCCTTTATTTCCTGAAAAAATATATATTTCCCCCGGATGAACTTTATTTCAATAATATGTTTCGATGTCGCGACAACCTCTGGAAACAACAGTTTTGATTGGAACTATTTGCTGAATCCCTCGCATCTATTATAGAAAGGCCCCGAACAAAATAAATCCGATCAACAACCCGGCGGCAATGGTCAGGAAAACGTCGATCCATGAGATTGGATTGGAAAGCGCCTCTCTGAATTGAATACACTCTTCTGAAACACCATTATGACTCACTACGCCTTTTCGTGTCTGAAATCCTTTAACGATACTAAGGCCGTTCCTATTCATATCAGGCTCCGGTATCTGGATTTGGACTTTTGTGTCTTCCCTCATCCGTCCAGAAGATTCGATAGGGCTTGGGGAGCCTTCATTTTTATGTATGTCTTTCATCCTTGGCGGATTTAAAGATTCCAATCTCAAAAAGGCCTTTATCTCTTCGACGTTGTAGGGTTCAGAAATCTCGTGTTCAACCGCTTGGTATTGCAGATCAATCATTCGGTGATCCGTAAATGGCCTTAGGTCTGAATTATTTACCGTCTTATCCATAACAAAAATTCCTTGAGTATCTTGCCGCTATTAATAAATTAGTTTTTATCTTCCCTTGATTAATATTTAACGCAATTTATGTACCAAAGAACGGTTTCAAGGGGGGATATTTGGCTGAGGGATTAGTAACAAATGGTTGGTTTTTTACAGGTTTGAACAAAAAATATCGGCTTGGCAAGATTTTTTTATTTACATTTTTAAAATATGCAATACATTTTTGCACCTAACACAAGAATACTTTTGATTGGCCGATCAGGGGATTCAATACGTAACGTAAGCCTTGCCGAAGGTTCGAGAGTGAGCGTCCTGTTTGGTTATATGTTTTTTAGACCTTTACGCACCTATTCCTTTCCAAAATAATGCCTATTTGGACCGTCAAGTGTTGGGCTTTTTTATAGGGCTTTTCGTTGGGGATGGCAGGGCGGGGCTTGAACGCCCGTCAGCAGATCATGCAGATATGTATTAAGGCTTCCGTCTGGTTTATGGAATTCCTCAGCCGGCTGGAGATAGTCTTTAGCAACACCCAGAACATCTTATAGGCGATGTCTCTGTGATTCAGGGATATTTCCTTAAAGTTTTCCTTTGAGAGAACAAGCAGTTCGGCGTCTTCGTGGATGATCACATCCGCCGATCTCGGGGCGTCGTCGACGAGGGCCATCTCGCCGAAATGCTCGCCCGCGTTAAGGACAGCCAGGGCCTCTTCCTTTTTGTTTTCTATCTCAAGGCTTATCCTTACCGCCCCCTTTGATATAATATACAGCTTGTCGCCCCTGTCACCTCTCCGGAATAGGACATGGTCTTTGGGATAATTTTCGATCATTAGCAATTTGGAGACGGTATCAAGCTCTTTGTCGTTTAAGTCTTGAAATAGGTTAAGCTTTTTAATATACGAAATGTCCATATGGATAATCTCCAGAAAATATTTTAATTAAATCAAATTCTTAAAATGACTTGAAGTTATTACCTTTACTATTAATACATTTTTTGCTATTTTTCAACCGTTTGTTTTCTATGCTTTTATCCTCTCTTTAATGTGATTATTTCCCAAATTTAGAATAGACGCTGCTTTCATGAGTATGTAATATGTAGAAATATAATATAGAGAATTAACATCACTGGGTCTGTAATAGGGGTTACACAAACTAGTATCGCCCAAAACCTACTCCTTTGGCAAAATCTCGTATCTGCACGAATCGGAGCCCATGGCCTTGCACCGGGTCTCCACTGCTCGCCAATCTTTCTTGCCCGACCAGGCGATGAATTCGTCCATCAGGCCGCTTACGAAGCTGCAAATCGGTTTCGTGGACTCCTGTCCCT
Source organism: Candidatus Zymogenus saltonus (assembly GCA_016929395.1). NCBI lineage: Bacteria > Deltaproteobacteria > Candidatus Zymogeniales > Candidatus Zymogenaceae > Candidatus Zymogenus > Candidatus Zymogenus saltonus. The sequence continues at coordinate 7,662 of JAFGIX010000030.1, read as the reverse complement.
CGCAAAAGGCACACAGGGGATTATCGTATACGATGGTATCTCCCTCTACAAATACAGTTCCCCTCCCCGTAAATATGGGTATCTGTTCTATGACTTTAAGAAGCTTTTCATCGGTCGGCAGGCTCTGAAATCCATCGAAGATCCCCAGCTCCAAGGGGTACCTGCCGGCCGCCCTGCCGATGACACGATACAGAGCCATGGTTCCCGAGATTCCGAGGATCTTCAGGAAACTCTGGTCGATGGCCTTTAGATCGTCATCGGTAAAGCCCTTCTCAGGGGAATAATCGGGCATGTTTTCGAAAAGGTGGGACATGCCCGCATAGTTCATCAGGGCTTTCATCCCGTTTTTCCCCATAACATCTTCCGTAGCGTCAAGGGTGACCCTGATTACTACATTGGCAACGCTCTTTTCGGTCATATCAAATCCTTAAAAATGCGATAGCTATATATAGTAAATTAAGACGGGAGTTCTACTGTTAATATAAAAAAGACATATAGCTTCTATCTATCTTGAGAATCGGTTCTTTTTCCCGATTGGGCGCTTGACGATTAGTCTTCAATCCTCGGCCCTCATCAAGTTAAGACCCCCGGTTTCGCTCTCACGGCATGTAATATTGAAAAACAGAAAAGCGGCCGTCCCCAAAGATATTATAAATGTATAATAATTATATCAAAAATATAACATTTAATGGATCATTTTCCAATATTAAATTGTAGAAATTTTGTAAAAATAGATTCGGTGAGGCTATGCTGCCAGCTCTAATCTATTACGGGGACTTGTTTTCGAGGGCAAATCGGGGGTGGAAAATTAATTTGCGGCCGACGTCGTGAATTGAAGTAAGCGTTTGTCCTTGACCTTTTGTACTTCTTCTACTAAAATCCACTCTAAATTACCTTTTTGGAGGAAGTCTCTATGACTAGTTCTGAACGTGAAATTACACTCAGGAAAAAGCTTGAAATCCCCGATGATGCCAAAAGGGTTTTGCTTTTTAGTGAGTCCAGCCACTGGGACCCGAACTGGATGTTTACATCCAAGGAATATTATAAGCTGAGAATCAGGAGATTGCTCGACCAAGCCGTTAAGGAGTGTGAGGCCGATCCGAGGAGAATCTTCGGCATAGAATGCATATTTTTCCTGAAAATGTACTGGGAGCGCAGGCCGAAACGGAGGGAGTCGGTGCGAAGGCTCGTAAACGAAAGGAGGTTTCGCCTAACCGGCAGCAGCACGGGAACCCCCGATACCTGCGTTCCGGGCCTCGAGGCGATCATCCGGGATTACCTGATCGGCCAGGAGTGGCTCAGGGAAAACGGCATGAATCAGGAGTCCCGGCTTGCCTACCTGCCGGACAATTTTGGGGTTGTCCCGACCCTTCCGACGGTGCTCAATGCCCTCGGTTATGCTTATACGGCGTTGTCCAGGATCGACGGGTGCTTTTACCCGGGCACGGACTACGCGGACCCCCGCTTGTTTCCCCGTCCGGGGTCATCAGCCGAACTGTTGAGGCGCGATCTCAAAACCGACGATTTCGTCTGGCGGGGGCCGGACGGCTCCAAGCTCCTTTGTCACTGGAATCCCTACACATACGGGCAGGGCGACACCATCGCCGCGGCGGCGCCGGTGAGGATGATGGGCGTGACCTTCGGCTTTCGGGCAAGGTCCATCAAGAAGGTGGCGAAAAAGATAGAATCCTATGTAAAAGACCTCGCCCCGTTGGCAAAGACTCCGTATATGCTATGTCCCATGGGTCTTGACTTCAACGGGCCTGTCCCCGGCCTTCTCTCCTTGTTGGACAAATACAACCGGGAGGTCTATCCCGAATCGGGCATATACGTGTTGAACGCGGGGATGGACGATTACTTCGACCTGGTATCGTGCCATATAGACAAACTGCCGGAGTTGGAGATCGATTTCAACCCCTACTGGACCGGTTTCTATTCCGCCCGCCCGGACGTGAAACAGAGGTGCAAAAAGATCGTCGATGATCTGTTGAGAATAGAGAGCGCGCTCGCCCTGGCGAAAGATGAAAAGCAGGCCTCAGACCTGCTACGCGAGCTGGCCCCCGTCTGGGAGACGGTGGTTGTTGCAAATCACCACGACTTCATCACCGGCACCTCCCCCGACCGTGTCTGGAAAAAGGAGCAGAGACCCTGGCTTGTGGAGGCGCAGAAGACGATAGACCGGGTTAAGAAAGAGGCAAAGGCCCTGCATACGGCCCCGGCTGCCGCCGAATCCCCTGTAAAACCGCCCAAGGTCACCGCCTCCAACGGCAAGATCAGGATTGAAAACAAACATTATATTATCACCCTCTCGGAGAAATTGGGGGGGTGCGTCGACGGCTGGCGGGATCCGAAGACGGGCGAAGAGCTACTCACAGGCCTCGCCGGAGACGTAATCCTCTACAAGGATTCGGGGGGTCTGTGGCGCATGGGCCATGAGTTTGCCGGCGGACAGTTTTTCATGACGGAGTGCATGTCGGGAAGGCCCGCCAAGTTGGATATGGAAAACCAGAACGGATACCTCCATGTCACATCCGAATTTACGCTCGACGGCAGGGCGATGAAAAAGGAGATGTGGTTCAGCTCCGATTCGCCCTTCGTTCGCATGAGGCTTACCGGCTCGGCCCGCAGGTGGAAGACCATCACCTGCCGTTTTTCATCCCGGCTGTTCCCGCATTCCATCTACATGGATGTGCCGGGGGGCGTTGTCCAAAGGCCCCTAATAAAAATCTATAATCCGACCTACTGGGCCGGGGCCGGTTTCGCCCACATCACAGATCCAAAAACGAAGAGGGGTTTTGCCCTCTTTATGGGAGGCCCCGTCAGCGTAAGCGGTACCGCCAACGGGGCTCTGGAGTGCGTCGCCATAAGGAACGCCCCGATGGAGCGCGCTTACCGTATCTTCCCGATACCCACCGCCTTTCCAGCCTACGGCCTTGCTGGCTCCGAGCACTCCTTCAATTTCGCGGCCGGCTTTACCAGAAAGGGGGACTGGAGGGAAAACAGGCTCTTCTCTGTGGCCGCCGACATCATTAAAGACGCCCGCATTGATCCTAAGGAAGAGGAAATTCCGGACGCGATCGGCGTAGCGGTTGATCTCGACAGTGAGGATGTAACGGTGGTGGCCCTAAAGCGGGCCCATCGGGGCGAAGGCCTTATCGTGAGGCTCCAATCGTTCGGGCCCGACAGGGTGAAGATTTCCCTTAAGGACAAAAAGATCAAAAAGGCGTTTCTCGCAGACGCCCGGGAGCGGGACATAGAACAACTGAAGGTCGACTCGAAGGGCGTGTTAGTGCCGTTTACCGGCACCGTCGCCACGGTGAGGCTCCTGGTTTAGGCCGGCGGCCGAAAATATATAGCGTTGAAGCAAGCGATGACGCGGGCGATGGGGCGAGCAATAGGACTATAGGGCCGCATCGCCCGTGCTTTAACGGCCGCCGCCGCGGGTGAGGGCAGGTCGACCGACCCCCCCCGGGCCGCCCCCGGCGGCGATAACGGTTTTTATTGAAAAAAAGCGGCACCGGCCCCTGTAATATATAAGGGGCCGGGCCTCGTTACGGCGTCAATAGATAAACGGAACCAGCCGCCTGACCCTCCGGCTGTAGGAGAGGTACGCCTCACCAAACGTCTCGGACAGATGGCTTTCCTCTATCGAGATCACGCGCAGGACCAGTATGAAGTAGACGATAAACAGGATAAGTACGAAAAGGGACTGTACTAAAAGCGCGAGGCCCAGCAATACGGATAAGACACCGACATTCAGCGGGTGTCTCACCCAGGAGTATATACCCGAGGTAACCAGCGGGTCATTGGGGCGTGGAGCGAAGCCGCCGGGCTGAAAGGTTGTGCCCAGGGCAATGAAGCCGAGCACGATCATCGCGGTGCCGCAGATTATCAGGGCAATGCCGACGGCCTCCAGCCCGTAGATCAGCCAGGGTGTGGTTATAACCAGGTGAGTCAGGTCCAGGGCTTGATACCGGCCTATGATCAGGGAAACGGCAATCAGGGGGATAAATAAGATGAGTATGGTCGTGTTGAAATAGTTTTCTACGATTACTATACCTCGTCCTTCGGGCTTGACCTGGAGAAATCTCCTGGCAAAGACCATCATAGTCCCGCCCTGGAATGCCAGCATCACGAACAGGAATATCCCAACTCCTTGCTCGCCTATAAGATGCATAATAAGCCTCCCTTGATTAAGGTTGTATTAAACACCGGGATCGGCCTCAGGTTCAGGGAAATAGGCCGAATCCCTTTTCATTTTATATCGACTTCAACGCATAAACGAAGCAACAGTTCATAAACGCGGAATGAATAGCAATTACTTTTAGTATCAACTTGTTCTATGAATAAAAATATTTACTTATCATGTTGTGCTTAATAAATAGACTTCTATAAAGAACTCACCAGTTTCGGCGGCGCGTCTCGCTTTCAGATTTATAGCATCTACTAAAGACATTCTGCCTTCAAGAATGAAAAATAAGTCCCTACTATTCATACCTATAATGCCAATTGAGCGGCCTCTTGAGAAAGCTGAAAGCCCATCTTCTGAAAAACCGTTATAACTGATGAACAATCCACGAGACCATTTAGACTTACCGCCAACCTTTCTATCAAAGCTCAGTAGTTCACTTTGCCCGATTTGCTTGTTTTGCCACTTCGCTTCAACAAGATAAGTGTCATTACCAATTTGAAACTCCCATCTATCTGTTCACCTACTAGTCTAAATGAACTCTGTGGGTCAAGATTATATGCTTTGAATAATTCGTTAAGAAATTCTTCAAAGGCGTACCCTCGCGGTTGAGCCTCTAACTCCGTTATTCTTAGTAAATCGTTTTTCAGTTTCAGAAGTACCTCTTGATTTATTTCCTCGACAGCAGACTCTTCTTGTTCCTCTGAGCGCGGTAGCGAATCCAAGAAGTTCGAATTCCAGAGTTCAGGGATTTTAAAACTTAAGCGTTCTATCTGATCGTTTAGTTGCACAATTTCCTCTCGCGTTATCGGATCACCCTTATTACTCCGATAAGTCATGCCCACTTGAACTATTTCTAATATTAACCTACAAAAAATGTCTCTTCTTGTTTCTAACGTGGCCTGTAAAAGCCTATTTATCGCTGGTGATTTACTTCCGCCCATCCAATATTTAGATAGACCAAGTTTCTGAGCGATTCCCTCAAATGAAATGTCGAATGAGGCATAAGGATGGGGGGTACCTGGTAAGAAGCTACATAGCGTTCCAACCATCTCATTAATCGCTTGTGATTCTTGAAGTGATATTGCCATTGACTAATAGCTAAAACACAAGTAGAACAACTAAAACAAAGAAAAATGTCAGCGACTACTTATAACCTGCCCCCGAGAACTGGACAGTATTTAAGTTAGTCTATTGGCGAATGTTTCCTTTTAAGCTCCAGAAAACCGGGGAATCATTGCTTCAGGAATTGGGGGATTATAAACAATCACATTATTTAGCAAGAGTATCGTACTCTCTTCGCCATCTCTCTGTCAATACTTTTACTTACAATAGTGTATCAAAGCTCTCTCCATTAAGCTATTCATTCATGAGATTCCCATTAAAAGATTCGATATATCTGATCTTCCGGAAATTATTCGATTCGTTGAAAATCGTATTAGCACTCAGTCTCACTTGCTATTCTTTAAAATCAGAAAGAATAGCAAGTTCAACAAATATAAAGTATTGTTGGATAATCATGGTCGGGGCAATAGGATTTGAACCTCCGCCCCCCTGCTCCAAAAGCATAGCGACAAGACGATAAAGTACTGACATCATTGCATAATTCTTAATTGCGTGCCCCTGCGGGGTGTTTTTGTGTTCCTATCTTGCTCCAGGATGCCCTGAAATGCCCTAGAATTCCCTAGTTTTTGTAACATTTTTGTAACAATTTCGCATATTATAAATAACATACAAATAAACTGGCCAGTGTTCTAAATTTCGATTCCACCCGAGGGATTTTGAACACGTTTCGTTAAACATGATACACTTTAAATTGTTAGGTTTTCAAATAGTATCAAAAAGTTTCCCTGGCAATGGAATTCCTGGTTTTTAATCTTTGAATCAGACCAGCCCCCGTTTTTGAGCCATCAGCATCATCTGCTCAGACGTGTTTTCTGGAGGTGTGCGGTACTCCTCTTCCGGTTTGGTAACCAACTCCAGGGCCCCCGCCGGGCAAGTAGTCACGCAGAGTCCGCAGCCGATGCAGCGGTCGAGGCTGATCTCGCAAACGCCCTCGCTTAAAGTGACGGCCTCCATCTGGCAACGGTCTATGCAGGTTTCGCACCCGGTGCAGAGGCCTGTGTCAACAACCGCGTAGTGGTTTGAAAAAACTATTTCAGCCGGTTTCGGATGTCTGTTCAGCGCGCGCATCACGCCGCAGCAATCCCCGCAGCAGTTGCACATGCCGCCCGGATTTTGAGCCGTTGCCGGCTGCGTCACCAGGCCGGCCTCGTGGCATTTCAGCAGGATCTCCTTCGCCTCGTCCACGTCGACCTTCCTTCCCATCTTGCGGTCGAGGTAATACTGCCCCATAGAGCCGAACATGAAGCATGCTTCCAGCGGCTTGTCGCACGACCTGTCGATAATCTTCATGCTCTTTCTGCAGATGCAGTCCGTAACCACGATCTTGTCCTTGCCGCGTAGAATTTCCACGGCGTCTTCATAGGCCGCAACGTTGTAACCCGTCTTCACAGATTCATGAACGGGGACAGTGCGGAGAAAATACTCGGCGCCGTTCTCGATCGCCCTGTGAAAACCCTCTTCAAAATATTGTTGAACCATCTCGGAAAATTCTCGCTCGATGTTTTTCACCTGAAACTCGAACAGACCGTGGACAAACGGTATCGCGGCGTACCTGACGGCACCCCCCTTTTTTTGGCGAAACAGAAGGCCCCGCTCGGCCATATCGTCCAGGAGGGCGGCGACCTCTTCCGGCGGCCGGCTAAAACGGGACGACACAGATTCGGGGCTCTCCAGCTCGTGGCTCAACGATAAGAACATCTCCGCGTCGTCCTCGGAAAACAGATACTTAAGAATTTTCAACTCGATGCCGGACTTAGTCTCAGGAAATCCCATAGAGTAGCGGTCGAGCCGCTTCTGTAATTGACGGAAAATATCTTCAGACATGATAACTCCACTCCTTTTTCTGTTGGAAAATCAGCCACTCCCTTTTACACGGCCTCCCGCCGGGAGATTATGCGCAGGTAATCCCGGGGCCGGGGGGCGGGAAGAGGCATATTTTTTTCAGGCCCCCACGCCGATTATACCATGATCTGGGGACGTCCGGATATTTAATATTACCCTACCCGTATGATTCCGGCCTATAACATGGAACCGTCTTTAGGGGCAGGGCCGATAGATAACAAGGCGGTTTTAGGATAGGGCAATCTCCGCCCGGAAGCTCGCTGGGGTGCGGTTTCCCGCGGGCCCCCGTTATCCAAATATAGTCCTGAACCCGCGCCCCCCTCCGTGCCAGGAAAAGGATACCGCGTCCCTGTCGCAGATGTACCACTTTTTGCAAAACTTAATGTTTTTGGCAATTTGGATAAGCGGTGGATTTAGTAAGCAGTTGATATTGTTAGATAATATTGGTCGGGGCGAGAGGATTTGAACCTCCGACCCCCTGCTCCCAAAGCAGGTGCGCTAACCAG
>JAFGIX010000029.1 GCA_016929395.1 Candidatus Zymogenus saltonus | reverse complement strand
TATAATAACCGTTATAATGATGATATATTCGAAATTGTAGTTTCTTATCTAACTAATTTGGTGGAAAATCGTTTATAATTCCCAAAATAAATATTAAAAAAGCAAAGAAGGACAAACAATGAGCTTTTTCTACAAGGAAGATTTCAACTTTCCGGACACCTACCAAGAAGGGATTGATATAAAGACGGCCGGAAACGGGGTGATATTCAAGGAGGGGGATAAAGCCCACATCCAGACATTCGAACATTCCGACGCCGCTTTTTTCGTCACCTCCGAGGGTCTTTCATCCCAGAAGTGCAGAAACACGCCCTTCAGGGTATCCATCAAATACAGGATAGACCATCTCGAAGCCGGTAATGCTGTCCCCACAGCAAGATTTTACATCAAAGAGACGCAACCGGAGACAGGCGCTCTCGGCATTTCATCCATGTTTGCTTTTGTCAACAATTCCAGCGGTAGTATAAGAGAGTATTGGGTAAACAATGTGGCGGCAAATAAATACTTCAATGGTTCAACGGCTACTTGGACTTCCTCAAGTAATTACGTTAGGCTCATAAATTTGAATACATGGTACACACTTATCATAACATATCATCCCGAGAGCAGAGAGATGACTCTGAACAACGGGGTATATAACGTTAATACCGATGGAGTTATTAATATTGGCGACAATCCACTATGGTTAGTCTCCGGCTTTAACATGGCAACCGATAATTACGGCAGGATAAGTCTCGACTACATCTACGTCGAGGACTTGAGGATTTCAAGGAGCTTTTCCTCCGTCAACTCCCTCACAACCGAATCCCGCATCAAGAGCGCTTTCGACGGCACGTTTCTTACTGCCCTAAACGATCTGGTAAACCGCCACAGAGAGTCGTTAACGGTAAAAAACGCGATACTCGACCATCTCCCTTTAAGAGAGTCGCTTCAAGCGATAAACCGAATAGGAGAGAGAGCCTCGGATCGGAGAAGCTACGATATAAAAATCTATCTTGACGATCAGGATATCGGCGGCACGGTCGAAAGCTGGGATGTGACATACGATGAGGAGACTTACACAAAACAGGTGGGGATAAAGCTTAAGGATAAAGCTATTTTGAAAAACAAGCGCCCCTACACCCTTTCCAACGAGAAGTTCTTCGAGCCGAGAATCAAAATTGTGATAGACGGAACATCGATAGGCGATTTCTTCTGGGAAGACGCTTCCCGGCTTGAAAAATTCGGGGAGTTTGACGCCGACATCGGCGGCAGGAGCCTGACTGCGATCCTGGACAGGCCCTTCATGGAGCCTTTAACGACGGTTTTTGGCGAGGACACCACCAAGAAAGAGGTTGCAGAATCCCTGTCATCTACGGTACCGATAAGCTGGAATATCCTTAACTCTAAGATCTACGCCGACACCTACGGCGTCAAAAACAAGACCCCCGGGGAGATCATAAGGGCGATGGTAACGGCCGGTGGCGGATCACTCTACACCGATTTCGAGGACGGCCTGATCTGCGATTACAAGCCGTTTGACACAACTGGGAAAAGCCCCGTTGCCTCGATAGTGGACTCGGAGATCGTCGAGTCGAGCCGAAAAATTGACCTCCCCACCGGGGAGAACTCAATCGAACTGTTCGGCTTCGACAAGGTCTCGGCGCTCGGAAGGTGGCCGGTGGTCAACCTGATCGCATCAAAGTATACGCTCAGGTCAAACGGGAGCGACAGCCTCAAGCTCACCGCCTACTGTTACAACAAGGACGGCTCGTTCAGCGAGGTGGAGACGATAGAATATGAAGAGGCAACCCCGTCGACACCGAACAAGATCAGCGTATCAAAGAGGATAAAGAGGGTCATCGGGATATGGAAGGATGTAAACGGATCGCCAGGGGACCCCGTCCCGGGGCCGTTTGAGTTCGACGGAACCACCATAACCACGACCGCCGAGATGGGAAACTTCTCCCATCTCGTCACCTACGATGGGGGGGAAACCTGCTCCTTTTCCGTCGACAAGCTTGCCGGCGTTAAAGACTCCGAGGTGCTGATCGAAAACGGCGTGGCGAAGACCACTTTAAGGGCGTCGGCCGGCGGCGGCGGATACGCGACCGCAACCGCGACCTTCAAGGGCCAGTCCGACTCGTTGACGATAAGGATGGACGACCCAAGGGTCTCCGACATCGACGCCGCGGCGGACCCGACGAAGATCGCCCGGGGAAAGACATCCGCGATAACGTGTCGGGTAACGGGGCCCGACGGCGCCCCCGTAAAGGACGGGATGGAGGTCGCCTTCGTAATCGAGGAGGGGGCGGGAAGCCTGGCATCCGAAGACGTCAAGGAGACGATCTCGGAAAGCCACATTATCGTCACGACCTCCACCGGAGTGATCGAGGGGGAGGAGTTGACTTCCACCACCGAGGTGGGACTCTCCGTCCGCTTCCCGATCTCGGTGCTCGTCTCCATCTACAGGGTGATAAACGGCGAGGAGTACAAGGCCGTGAACTACGCCGACGGAGCCGAGGTCAGCGGGAAGGGCATCACCCTCGAAATACCCCTCCCGAACAAACAGACAATCGTCAAGATCACATACAGCTCCGGCGGGATCGCCGAGGCGAAATATTGCGCCCCATCCCTTCCGGTGATGACCGTGGAGGAGCTTTTCACCGTAAAGCCGTATACGGCCTATATTCGCTGCACAGCCGGGGGGGAGGACGCCCTGGTATCCATAGACGTCTCGGCGCCCAGCGTAAAGAGCACCTCCGCTCCCGATAAAAAGGAGTATCTGCCGTGGCAGTGGCTCTACTTCCCAAAGGAGAGCGAAAACGGCAAAAAGGGCGTCTTCACCGCAACTCCTTCAAAGGAGGAATATGAAGAGCCGCGGCGGCTTCCGACTAGGAGCGGCTACACCATCGACTTTGACAACACGTCTTCCGAGACCGTGGAGGAAAACTGCAAGACGAATAAGAAAACCGTGGGGGAAAAGACATATATCATTTTAACTGTTCAAGGGGAGAAAAGGAAGGTGGAGGAGGACTGGATCGATAAAAAAGGGAATATCCACGGGAAGAGATGGGTAAAAGATGAGGATACGAAGGAGGCGATAGAGGGGGCCAAGGTACAGATTGACTGGAACAACGACGGCTACGGCCCCTTCGGCGATGGATATATCGATGAGGAGATCGTCACAATTTCAAACGGGTCTTTCACCTTTACCAAGGGGAAGAGGGGAAAACACGCTATAAGGATATACCACAATGATTACGAGGTCTTGGAAGACCAGATCGAGATCCCCGGGTTTTCCAATCAAGGGATCGTCGAAGCGGGCTATGAATATGTCCCCGTGGAGTATTACGCAAAGGTCAGATGGAGGTACGTGAGCAAATGAACATCAGGGTAGTCTGTAAATACGGCGCGGGCGACAGGCCCGCAGACTCGATAACCGACAGCCTCATCTTAACAGAGGATGAAGCCGTAAAGAGGGGCTACTACGAGCTCAACGGGAGATGGAAGCTGAGAGAGAGTTTCAGCCTCTCCCTCCCGTACCCGCCCCTCGGCCACCTGATCAGACCCGGAGTCTACGTCAGGGTTACGAACCTGGAGGCGGGACTGATCTCCGAAAACCTCTACGTCAAGGGTGTAAAAATTTCGGGGGAAACCACCGGAGTAATGATAAACCTCGAATGCGAGAGGTACGAAGATTGGGAGGAGGAAGCGGCCATATGATTCAAGAGGCATCGATCGTAAGAAAGAAAAAGATTCGGGAGGCCAGAAAATCGGCCTCAATCGACAAAACCAAGAGCGGGCTGACGGCAAAGGATAGAAACGACATCGTCGCCTGCCTGGCTCTAAAAGAGGGGGTAATCAGGGGAAAATGAAGATAAACAGCATAATAGGAGATTTGGCCGAAGAGAAGTCGGTGGACAACTTCTCCATCGGCGAGGTGACCGCCGTCGACGATTCCGGGACCTGCACCGTAAAGCTGAGCTGCGGTATCGGCATAAGGGTTGTAAACGCCGGTGAGGCGAATATCGACGTGGGAGACTTCGTTGCGCTGAGGCTGATCGGCGGGGACATCAACAACGCCGAGATAGCGGGAAAGACCGCCCGCTCCATAAAGGGCGAGGCGAGAGTTATCTGGAGGTGACAATGGAGAAAAGGGGAAACAACGTAAAGTCGGCGGAGTTTCGGGGGATGATGCTGGAGAGGACCGAGACAATCTTGAAGGAGATCGAGTCGCTCAGAATTACGGTAGCCGACCACACCAAGAACATCGAGCGTCTCAAAATCAAGGCGTCCCTCTGGGGATTCATCGCGGGGACGATCCCCGCCCTGGTGACTGCGCTCTCGATCATTTTGAGGTGACAAGATGGGAAACATGACAGAAGATGACTGGAAAAGGGTCAAATACTTCACCTCAAACGAGGGCTGGGGAGATCCCTTCAGGATGGACAGAGAACTGATATTTCTCATGGACACATTGAGGGGACTCTTCCACCATCCCTTCGTGATCCACTGCGGATACCAGCGCCGGCCCGAGAAGCCAAAAAGCCAGCACAACTTCGGCAGGGCGGCCGATTTCCACATCGAGGGGATCTCTTTTCGGGACGCCGTTGACCTGATGCTCGCCTTCATAGGTCCGCCTCCGAGGGGGCTCGGGGCGGCGGACAATATCGGCCTCGGTATATATCCCCACTGGAACAATCCGGGCTTCCACCTCGACACGAGGGGAGAGAGGGCGCGTTGGGGCGCTGTAAACGAAAACGGGCGGCAAATCTACGTGAGCTTTGCCGCCGCTTATGACAAAATAGGAGGATAGAATGGGGAAAAAACTTTCGATAGGGATAACTTCGATAGGGCTTGCCGCAAATCTTGTTCAGGCGATCATCGTCTGGGTCGTCTCATCGAGCCTCTTGGCCGGTCTCGGCGCCTTTGGGGCCGGTATAATTCCGGCCCTGGCGGCGGGCGGCTCGCTCTATCTCGCGGGCAAGGTATCGGAGAGGTTGATCGCCCTGAAGAACGGAGGTGAAAATTGATGAAGATCGATCCCTTCAGGCTCTGGTCGGCCGTCGGCGGCCGAAAGTTTATGGCTCTTGTTATCGCCTGTATTATGGAGCTTGCCACCGGCGGTATAAGCCAGAACCTCCTTTTTGTCATCATCACCTTTATGGGTGCAAACGTCGTAAAAGACGTGGGCCTGAACTGGATGGAGAGAAGAAATGAAAAAGTACATGATCCTGGCATGGGCGATCCTGACCCTTCTTTTGATCGCCGCGATTTGCCTCCAGGGGAGGACAATTCAGAAATTGGAGAATAAGCTCCTCTTGGAGAGGGTAAGCAACGAGCAAAAGAGGATTGTGGTCGAGGTCATTCCAAAAAAGCTGAGGGAGATAGCGCCGAGGCCCGCCGACAAGGCGGGATTGGGCGATAAGCTGTACGGAGGAGAAAAATGAAAAGGATAATTGTCTTGGCCGTAATCTTGACTTTTCTCGCCGGCTGCGCAACGACTTCGAGGCTGGTCAACCTCAAGGGTCAGCCTCCGGCGACGGCGCTGTTCCCGAATGAAGAGGACATCGCAAAGGTGATCGAGGAGATAAAGGAGAGGCCGGCGCCGAAATCCAAGGCCGTCGTCTGGACGGGGGAGGGGTACCTCGTCACCCCCGAGGCCTGGGAGAAGGTCTTAAACGACAAGATATACTTGATGGCGTTAAAGAAAAAAGTGGAGGCGTTCGCGAAGGACTACCGCCCCGAGACGCTTAAGGACGCCTGGCGTAAAGACCTGGGAACGTCGATAATCACGATACTTCTGATGCTGGGGATTTTGGTGTATTGATAACCAATTATTCCCATAGTACTATATGGATAAGCAAAAACGGGAATCCGAAAATCCCCCAATTCTTATTACATCAAGAATCAAGGAGGATTTTAAACGGATTCCCGTTTCCACGAAAGCAAGTCTGGATTCCCGCTTACGCGGGAATGACAGGTATTAAAATGATGACACGCGCCGCGGAAGTCGCCCTTCTTTCATTCACCGCTCGATTGTAACTTCAGAGGGCGACTTCCCACACGGCTTATGATCACCAATACCGTCATTTCCGACCATATCGGGAATCCATATTTCTGTCATTCCCAACTCGATTGGGAATCCAGAAAGATACCTATTTCCCCGCCTTTTTCGCGTCCTTGATTTCTATCTCTTTGAGTATCTCCGCGTACCGCTCCTCCGTAATCGGGTAACGCTTCACTACAACCATTCCGATAAAGAAGAAGATGGCCGGAATCGCCCCCATCAGTATCAGTATTCCGAAATTAGCCAGCGGGTCCGGCTGCGGTACGATGTTTTCCGTATAACGGGTCAGCTGAAGGACTATCCCTATAGTGGCCAAGGCGAAGGCCTGTCCCACCTTTGAGAAAAAGAGGAAGATGGCGTAAAACGATCCCTCGGTTCGCTCGCCGCTTATCAGGTAGTCGTACTCGACGGTGTCCGGGAGCATCGCGTAGGGAGGGACGTACATGAAACCGAGGCCGAGGCCGGCGGAAAACATCATGATAAAGGAGAAGGTCATGGGCATGATGTGACCGATCGTGCCGATTACAAGAATCGACAGGGCGAAGGCCGCCATCCCTATTATATAGACGAGCTTCTTGCCGATCTTTTTACCCAACACGACGCTTATCGGTATAAAGAGCATGGCGGTAACGAGGAGTATCAACATCGCCGTAGTAACCTCCTTTTCGGCCTGATGGATATACTTGAAGTAGTAGGCCGCAACCCCGGTAACCACGGAGAGGGCAAGGAGATGCAGCATGTAGGTCATGGTTATAAGGATATAGGGCTTGTTCCTGAAAACCTTGAAATAAGTCTTGAAAAAACCCTGAGTCAGCTCCGCCCCATGCCACTCCGGCTCCCTGATCGAAAAGACAGTGATCATGGCCACTATCAGCATGACTATGCCGAAGATAAACCCCAGCGCCATGAAACCAACATTGGTGTTGGGAAATAGATAGACGATGGGAAAGGAAGCACCGGCTCCGAGAAGCGTCCCGAAGACCGCACAGCCGAAACGGTAGCCGTTCAGTACCGTCCTCTCGTGGTAGTCCTTGGTCAGCTCGGGGGTCAGGGAGCTGTAGGGGATATTGACGATGGTATATGCCAGGTTCAGAAAGCAGTAGAAGACGATTCCCCATATCAAGAGAAAGGTCTGATGCTCCTTCGGATTCCAGGCGGCCTTCGTCCAGTCGAAGCCCTCGGAGAAGACATCGGGATTAAAAAACGTCGCTTTGTCGAAGACCAGAAGCGGATTTGTGAACATCATGATCATGGCGAAAACAAGAAGTATGGAGCCGAAGAACATGTAGGGCCTCCTTCTTCCCCATCTCGTCTTCGTCCTGTCCGACATGTAGCCGACCACGGGATCGGTAACCGCGTCCCAGATTTTTCCGATGGCCACTATGGCCCCTGCCAGGGCGGGGGCGATAAGGACGGTATCGGTGAGGTAGATAAGGAGTACAAAGGCCATCGCGGTAAAGAAGAGGTTTCCGCCGAGGTCGTAGATGCCGTACCCAAGCATTGTCTTTCTGGAGAGCTTGTTATCTTCCATTATGTATTTCTCCTAATAAATACGTTACAAGCAGCCCTATTTCTGCACAAAGATTTTGATATTCTATAAAAAAACTAAACATTTCTCAAGTCTTAATTTCAAATATTTACTGCGGCCAAAGCGGGCCGAAGTCGTTAAATATAAGGCCCAATGGCACCCCTTCTCCTCATTTTCAAGCCTATCTCTTTAACCTGATCACGTTCCAGGAGAGAGCAGGCAATAAGGCCTTTACCATCCCCCCGTCGATGGAGGCGTCACCGTCCTTACTCGGGATAACATTGTCGGGATTCTCCTCCGTATTTGTCGCCTTCGGGTTGTCGTTTGTCATTACGATATGCTCCAAAACCTTGTATTCGGAAAATCCCCGAAGCTCGCAGGTGAAGTCGAGGGGGGAGTCGGCGTCCCTGTTTACGGCGAAGATCGTGAGCTCCCCAGCCTCCTCCCGCATCGTCCCAATACCGTCCAGAAAGGGAACATCCAAAATGGGGAACGACTGTGTCATATACGTGGGCGACTGGATCGAGGGGAGGAGCGCCGTCCCCCGGCCGTAGAGTGAGGCGTGGAGATAGGGGTAGAAGATGGTCTGTCTCCAGGCGGGGCCATTGGCCCTCGTCATAATCGGGGCGATTACGTTTACCAGCTGCGACAGGCACGCCACCTTTATCCTGTCGGCGTTTCTGAGAAGCGTGATCAGGGCGAGCCCCAAAAGGAGGGCGTCTTCGAAGTTGTAGACATCCTCAAGTATAGGGGGGGCCACCTGCCATCCCCCCGTTTGAGACACCATCCCGGGCCTCGAGTGATACCAGACGTTGTACTCGTCAAAGGAGAGGTACATGGTTTTTAGAGCGCCGTGCTTTTCCTTGATGTAGTCGCAGACGGCGACGACCGACCTTATGTAGGACTCCATCCCCACTGAGAGGGCAAGGTAGTTTTTCAGGTTGTCGTCGAAGTTCGTGAAGTAGGTGTGAAGCGAGATGTAGTCCACCTGCTCGTAGGCGAGGTCGAGGACGGTGGCGTCCCACTGGGGAAACGTGGGCATCTCCCTGAGCGAGCTCCCGGAAACCACAATCTCGATTGTGGGATCGACAAGCCGCATCACCTTCGCCGTCTCCCGGGCAAGCTTTCCGTACTCATCGGCCGGCTTGTGGCCGATCTGCCAGAAGCCGTCCATCTCGTTTCCCACACACCAGAGCTTTATATCGTGGGGGTCGCTCACCCCGTGCTCCCTTCTCATGTCGGCGTAGTAAGTCCCTTCCGGGGAGTTGCAGTACTCCACGAAGTTCCTTGCCTCGTCAACCCCCCTCGTCCCCAGGTTCACGGTCATCATGACGTCTATATCGAGATCCTTTGCCCAGGCGCAGAACTCGTTTGTCCCAAACTCGTTTGTCTCGATGGTCTCCCAGGCAATATCCCTTTTTACCGGACGATCCTTCACCGGACCCACTCCGTCCTCCCAGTTATAGCCGGAGACGAAGTTTCCCCCCGGATACCGGACTATCGGGACCTGAAGCTCCTTGATAATCTCGGAGACATCCGTCCTGAAACCCGCCTTGTCAGCTTTTGGGTGCTTCGGCTCGTAGATGCCCTCGTATATGGCTCTCCCCAAATGCTCCAGAAAGGAGCCGAATATCCTTTCGTCTATCTTCCCGACGACGAAGTCTTTGTCCAGTACCATCCTCGCATTTTTTGCATTAGCCATTATTTCCTCCGGTAGTATATATTTATCGTTTCTTTATAGAATCGGCAAATGTATTGT
>JAFGIX010000028.1 GCA_016929395.1 Candidatus Zymogenus saltonus | reverse complement strand
TATAATAACCGTTATAATGATGATATATTCGAAATTGTAGTTTCTTATCTAACTAATTTGGTGGAAAATCGTTTATAATTCCCAAATTTTAAGCAGCTTTTAACGCTTCAATTATAGCAAATATAAAATAGTAAATCACTTTTTTTGCGACCCAAATCTTTATATAAGAGATATCGCTACCAAGTGGCGAATAAAAACTAATAGGAGAATACCATCCCTTAAAATTTAAGCATACTGTCAGAGAATTTATGAATTCTTGATAACGACAAAAAAGGATTGACAACATTCCCGTTAACTGAGATGGTGTAGGTCAAAGTCCAATTGATTGGGGGGGGATTAAAATGTCAAGGTCTATATTTTTAACGCCCCAAAAATCGGAGAAGCTCCACGAGGCCTCGATAAGGGTCCTCGTGCGGACCGGCGTAAAGCTTGACCACGAGGAGTCTGTGGACCTCTTTTTGAGCGCAGGCGCGACAATGGACGACGAGAAGAAAGTCCTTATACCGAGAAAGCTGGTGGACGAGACGATCGAGAAAGTCAAGATCGTAAGGGTGGGGAATGGGGGGAGGGGGGGCTTCTTGCTCTACGACAGGGACGGCGAAAACCCGATCAATATCGAGATGGGCAAAACTTGCCTGCGCAGTCCGTCCGCCCTAAAGGCGCGTGAGAAGATTATTGAATCGTATGAATGGATACTTTTTGTGGGGGGGAAGGCGGCCGTGCGCTTTGAGATATAAGCAGATACTGCTCGACGATAGATACCCTAACATAACGTCGCTCTTCAAAGGCACGGCCGCAAACTAATTATCAAAGAGATGTCCGATGATGCGATCTATCTTTCAAAGGCCTTTCCGGAGATTGCCAACGGTTGCAACGACAAAAACAGCTATGCTCTCAATCATTGGACGTCTCCTATCCAACCCCGATGCCGAACAAAATTCCGAACTGGTAGACGATCACGGTCACAAGATAGGCGAGAACCGTCAATGCGGCGAGCTGGAACAGGGCCCACTTCCAGGAGTTGGCCTCCCTTTTGGTGATGGCGATCGTGGCCATGCAAGGCGCGCTGACGAGGCAAAACAGCATGATGCAGAAACCGATCAGTGGATTGTAGTTGCCCTGCAGTTTTTCCCTCAGCGTTTCGGATTCCTCATCCGCCTCCCCTATCGAATAGACGATCCCCATCTGGGCCACGAAGACCTCCTTTGCGGCGAAGGCGCCGATAAGGGCCGTTCCGATCTTCCAGTCAAAGCCCATAGGCTTCAGGAAAGGCTCCATGCCGTGTCCTATTCGGCCCGCGATGCTGTAGCGCAGCGAGGTCTCCGCCTCCTCGTTGTCGATTGTCCTCAGAAGCTCAGACTTCTCCTCTTCGGTCGCATCTCCTGCCTCGACCGCGAGGCGCTCCTCCTCGAAGCGGGCTACTCCACTCTCATTGAGTCCTGGAAACGTGGTCATGGCCCAGAGGATTATCGAGATGCCGAGGATTATGGTGCCCGCCTTTTTCAGGTAGAGCCAGGCCCTCTCCCACATGTGAATCAGAACGCCCTTTATCGTGGGCATCCGGTAGGGCGGGAGCTCCATCACGAACGGCGCCGATTCCCCCTTAAATAGCGTGCTCCTGAGTATCTTCGCGCTGACGATTGCCAAAAGGACGCCTGTGACGTAGATGATCCAGAGCATCGGGGCGTGCCAGACCTGCGGGAAGAAGGCGGGGATGATAAGGGCGTAGATCGGAAGCCTTGCGCCGCAGCTCATCAGGGGGGCCACGAGCATCGTGGTCAGCCGGTCGCGGCGGTTCTCTATGGTCCGGGTCGCCATTATCGCCGGAATCGTACATCCGAATCCGATGAGAAGCGGGATGAAGCTTTTGCCGTGAAGCCCGATCTTGTTCATCAGCCGGTCCATGATGAACGCGGCCCTGGCCATGTAGCCGGAGTCCTCTAATATCGCTATAGCCAGAAAGAGAAGCAGGATATTCGGGAGAAAGACCAGCACGCCGCCGACGCCCCCGATGATCCCGTCCACGAGAAGCGATTTCAAGACGCTCTCGGAGCCCGCCGGCCACCATCCCACGACCACATCGGAAAGCCAGCCGAAAAATCCATCGATCCAACCCATGAAGGGATCACCGAGGGTAAAGGTGAGCTGAAAGACGAGATACATCAGGCCAAAAAATATCGGAATCCCGAGGAGTCGGTTTACCACGACCGTGTCTATCCTGTCCGACATCGTGTGGCGGATCTCGATGGTGGAGCGCACCGCCTCCTGGCACGCGCCGGAGATGAACCCGTACCTGCTCCCCGCGATGTCGGTCTCGGGGTGATCCCCGATGAATTTCTTGATTCGAGAGACGCTCTTGTCTACCTGGTCGAGGACTTCCTTCGAGTCGATAATCGATCGCACGTCCCCGTCGTTCTCGAGGAGCTTGATGGCCAGCCAGCGGGCATTGTATCCTTCCGGCCGCGTGCCGTTAACCTTGATCATCGAAACCAACTGGCCTATCTCCTTTTCGATTTCACGGCCGTAGTCGAGCTTAAACTCACCTGTCTCTTTATCGGGGGAATCCGCCCTCTTGACAATTGCGTCGAGAAGCTCCTTCATTCCCTTTCCCTTGTGTCCAACGGTGTTGACGATCTGAAGCCCGAGGAGACCGGAGAGCTTTTCGACGTCGATCTCGTGCCCGCGGGCTCTGGCCTGGTCGCTCATGTTAAAGGCGAGGACCAGGGGCGCCCCCAGCTCCATCAGCTGCACAGCCAGGTAGAGGTTTCTCTCGAGGTTAGACGAGTCGACCACGTCCACGATGACGTCCGGCTTCTCGTGGATGATGTAGTTTCTGGCCACCAGCTCGTCGGCGGAATACGCGGTCAGGCTGTATGTCCCGGGCAGGTCGACTATCTGCATCTCCACATCTCCGTAACGACGAGAGCCGTCCTTGCTCTCCACGGTAACGCCGGGGTAGTTGCCGACATGCTGCCGGGCCCCGGTAAGGTTGTTGAATATGGTGGTCTTGCCGGAATTCGGGTTTCCGACAAGGGCTACCGTGATTTTTCGTTTCATGATTCTTTTATCCTCCTGTAATTAAAGGATCAATATTTTAGCAAAAAGTTTAGTAAGAGCAAAAATTATTAGGCATAACTAAACTTTCTTGCAAAAAAAACGCCCCATAGACTGTGAAGAGATCCATAAGGCTCCCCTGTATTCGCGACCGAAACCGGCCCCGTGACTTTGATCTTTATCCATTGGTTCGCCGCCCTCCGGCCGTATGAAATGCTACAGGCTCTCAACTTCGATGTCCTCCACCTCGTCCTTGCGAAGCGAGAGATGGTAGCCCCTGACCTTGATATCGATCGGATCGCCCAGGGGGGCCACCCTCTCTATCTCGATCACAGCCCCGGGAGTAACCCCCATCTCCACAATCCGCTTATTCGCCTCATGGTCGGACTTTACGCTCAACACCTTGCACTTTTGGCCCGGCTGCAGATCTCTCAGACTTATCTTTTCCATAGTTTTTGCACCTCCTTTTAAATTTCTTTTCTTGACTTCGTTCAATGTGCGCTCAATGCACTCGTCACAGTTATCCTGGATACGGCCGTAGTCACAGCTGTACCCGTATCCGGTAATCCATTTTGAGCCGGCCCTCGGGCAGAGCTCGATAAAATCGGCAAACTGGATGAACCGCTCCAGTATGATCTTCGGGATCGAGTGCTCCATCTGACAGGCCGCCTTGTCGGCGTTTTTTTCGTCCACAGCCAGGACATTTACGAAGAAATCGCGCAGCACCTCGTGGCGACGGATCACGTCCTTTGCGGCAACTCTCCCCTCCCTGGTAAGGGTGATGACGTCATAGGGAGCGTAGTTTATCAGCTTCTTTTCGGCCAGCGACCGAAGCGCCCCCGTCACCGATGCGTTGGTGACCTTGAGCCGCTTTGCGATCTCCTTGGGCCTCACCGCCTGTTTTTCTTTCATGATATGGAAGATGGCCTCGAGGTAATCTTCCATGCTGGCCGTCAACGTTCCCGAATACATACTATTTCCTCGAATGTTTCATAAATTTAGTAATACCTAAATATATATGGCATGCCTAATATTTTGTCAAGCTTTTTTTGCAAAAAAATAGATTTTTTCCCGATGGTCTGGAGGTTTCACATCAGAAACCGGGGGAAAAGAATCTAAAACTAACGTGTCGGCCGTGAAAAGGAGCCGCGAGAGGCCAAAATTGCGGGCAGAAAGGGAAATCCGCGTAGATCGAGTCAGGTAAAACAGGATGCAACCCTTGCTGACTTCAGGGCATCAAGGGTTTTTTGGATAAGAGAAATATCAAGCACTTTAGGAAATGGCCGGCGGTACGTTGAATTTTTAAGCGCAAACATGCTAAAGCAAATTGACAAGTCTTGTCCAAAGGGGGTAAACTATGCCATCTTGTGCCTGTGGCTTCCCTGGGCTTAATAAAATCAGGAGGTGAATAGACATATGTTTTCAAAAGAATGGTTTTTATATGTTTTCGGGCGATGGCTTATTGTGTCCGGAATTGCGGGGGCGTTGGTGCAGTACCTCTTCTCCGACCTTCTCGGCATCCATACCATCCCGGCGTTCCTTTTGAACCAATTTTGCCTGGCCTGTGTATTCTGGTACGTGGACAAATTAATCTTCAAGAGGCATCTAAGCAAGGGGCTTTCCGATTTCTTCCACTTCCCGAGGATAAAGACGGCCTACGGAATAAGGGAACAGTTTGACAAGGTCGATCAGGAGTTTAACGGTTTGAGGACGAATATAAAGGGAAACGAAGAAAAGCCCGAGATGTGGCTCAACGAGTTTGTGGATTTTGAGCACTCCGTCGAGATGATGGAGAGAATCTTAAGGGAGAGGAAGATCGATGTTGACAGGGAGTATGAAAAGGTCAGGAGGGAGAATCTTGAAAAGGGGTATTACCAGATCGAGGAGGCAAAGAAAAAGGCCGGCAAAAAGAGGGACTTCAGGTTCTTGGATGTCTTGAAGAAGGAGGTCCTCCTTGCCGACGGCGCAATGGGGACATACATACGGAGCAAGGTTGCCGACAACGCAGTCTGTATAGAATCCCTGAACCTGACCGACCCCGAAACGGTGGAGAAGGTGCACAGGGAGTATATAGAGGCTGGTGCTAAGATCATAGAGACAAACAGCTTTGCCGCAAACAGGTACCAGCTCGCCAGATACGGCCTGGACAAGGAGGTGAGGAAGATAAACCTTGCGGCGGCCGAGATCGCCAAGAGGGCCGCCGCCGCGTCCGGGGTTTTCGTGGCGGGGGCGGTGGGTCCACTGGGGGAGCTGATAAGCCCCTACGGCAGGCTTTCCTTAGTCGAGGCACACAACGCCTTTCGCGATCAAATCCAGGCCTTGATTGACGGCGGCGTCGATGTCGTGATGCTGGAGACCATGTCGAGCGTCCTGGAGGCGAAGGAGGCGGTTCTCGTTTGCAAGGAGATGACGGATATACCGATAGTCTGTCAGCTTACATTTACCGAGGAGGGGGTGACCGTTTACGGAGACGAGCTTGCCGGGGCGTTCGTGGAGCTGGAGAGGCTCGGCGCGGACGTCGTCGGCCTGAACTGCTTTCTCGGACCGCAAAAAATGTTAGAGCTTCTGAAGTCCCTTCCCGCTTCGTTTGCAGGGATGATCTCGGTTCAGCCGAACGCCGGTCTTCCGCGGTATAAGGACGGCACCAGCGAGATTTCGGAGAGTCCGGAATATTTCAGAGAGTACGCCCGGCAGTTCAGGGATCTTGGGGTGAATATAGTGGGCGGCTGCTGCGGCACCACCCCGGCCCACATAAAAAAGATGGCCGAGGTCGTGTCCGGCCCCCCCGTAAAGAGGGGCGGGTTGTAAAGCCTTTGACGGTGCCGGGCCGCCCTTCGTGATTCGCGCCATGTTATTGTTGGTGGGAAGAAAAGGGGAGGGGGGAATAAATTCCACCCTTGAAATCGTTGGTGGAGCTTGAACGGGATTGCTGCCTGTGATCTCGTGGTTTCTAAAAAGCCAAATCTTGACGGGCAAGCATCATCATTAATTTATCACACGGCTACTTCCCACCGTATTTCATAACAAAATATCCCTCCCTTCCCGCAAGTGACGTCTTCAGCACGTCGGGGCCGAACGTTATGTCCCCGAAAGCGCCGTGGTGGGCGGGGATGTAATTATTGTTGCAGCCAACGCACGGCACAGGAGGCGCGACCTCGAAGAGGGGACGCTCGGGGCGAAACTTGTTTATGTCATGGACGGAGCCACCGAAAAACGAAAATGTTTTGCCTAGACTCGGAAGGGGGTAATAGGCCTTCGTCGGCTTGCCTTTATCGAAAAGCATGGTGTCAAAAGGGCCGGTGAATGGGGCGGGGTAAAAAGCGATGAGTTCACCGTTCGGACCGATCCCTTCAACGTCATAACCGCCAAGGTCAATCTCTTTTGCCGTCGAGCCCGAGACCACAAGGTCGAAGCTCCGAGGAGAGTCATTGGGCCTGTAGCCGTCTATGCGGATATGCAGGAAGTCATGATTGCCGCGCGTCCTGATCTCGGAGTAGATCGCCTTCGTGACCGAGTCGAAAAACTCGGGCGAAATGTCGCCGAGCTCAAATCTATCGCTTGCAACCTTGCCGTCGGGGAAAATGGAAAAGACCGATAGCGACGCGTCGTCGAGTACCGTTAAGAAAAGGCGATCGCCGGCCGCTCCTTCGGATGTGGCGACAACTCTTCCATCCCATTTATCTTTATTCCAGGAGAAGACGACGGGGGCTTTGGATACGGCGTTTGCCGTCGGAGGTCTTCCCGATAGATCAACATATATTATTTTACACTCATTCAGTATCTGCCCCTCCATTACGCCGGTTGCAATGAAGGCGCCGGAGTCGATCGGAAATATCCTCTGAATTTCGTATCCTCCTTCGTTGTCCGATGGATTCAATGGATTTGATTTAAGATACTCATACAATGCCAGTTTCAGCTGGTCGGTGGTTTTGACAATTCGATCCGCATCGTGAAATGGATCGAAGGATATCGCGGGAGTTTTGGTCACATGGACGATGATCTCTTTTTGTCCGAACGGGGTGTAAAGGAGCAGGGTGTGATCGCCCTCGGAGAGGGTGAGCCTGAAGAGGTGGTGGTTGCCCCCGCTCGAGACGGCGTAGGGAGTTCCGTCTACAAAAAGCTCGGCAGACGAGGAAGACATGTGGACGTATGATTTTGGGGAGATGAGGAACAGGAGCGGATTGACCTCCAGTCCTAAGGACCATTTCGCCGCCACGCCGAGAATCGAAAAATCCGTCGGCACGACCATATCCGGTCCCGGATAGACGATCTCCACACAGCTTCCGGGAAGAATGGGGCGCGCGCAGCCGACGGCGGCGAGTATAATTATGATGAAAAATAATATACAGAGTGAGATGACAATGATTTTTTTCATATCGTGATTCCTTATATTAAGTGAAATTATACCAAAAATATCCTGAATGATGTAAACAGTCAATTAAAAAAATGAATCGCGAGGTGATTAGGGATTTTTAAAAATGTCCAAAATTTTATGCCGTATTTTAATGCTGTAAGGTCACGGACACAAAAGTGGCCACAAGCCAAAGCTCGTAATCCCTGATAACCATTGGTGGAGCTTAAGCGGGATCGATACACGTGACCTCACGACCGCCGGTCATGTGCAGGGGTGTCAGCCTAAGTTATTTAAATAACGCTAAAAATAGGCTAACCCCCCTGTCTTTATTCAGAATAAACGTTTCGATTTGTATCGGTTTGTTTTGCTCTATTTTGCTTTATTTTGAAGTGCTCCGGTCACATTTTGGTCACACACGGAAAAAAAACATAAAATACAACATGGTTCAATCTGATGATATTATCAAGGCACAGCGCTCCGAATGCCGGGATTTCGTTTTTTAGCGCTTTTCATAAAGGCAATGGGGCTAATCCGGCTTATTATTGTCAATGAACAATTTTAGTATCTAAAATCGGTCGAGTTGCTCTTTTTTGGTGGTTGTTATTCTTTTTCAGCCAGGCAATAGAGTTCTTCGGCGATCCGATCGGTACATTTCCCATCCAAGAGGATCCATCTCCTCTCGTCTTCTTTTTTCATTTTTATCCGTTTCCCGACTCCGGAATTTAGATGGTGGAGGGTGGCGGCAAGTTTGTCTATTTCTCGAACGATTTTCACGCCCGGCAGATTATCGTATATATCGTATCCGAGGCTGTAAAAATCCACAACCACCGTGGGCGTTCCGATACCCACGGCATACATAACGGTGGTGGAAAAAGTCGCCACGAAGACGTCCGCAATGGGCAAAAGCTCGTATATGCGTCTTCCGGCTATAGTCGCCCGATACTTTTCGGACAATTTTCTATAATCTTCGAGATTGCTTCTGGGATGAAGCGAGAGGACAACCGACATGTTGGAAAACTTCATAAACGTAGAGAGCAGAAACTCTATCTCCTTCCAGTGCTTTTCCCAGCTCATAATCTCATGCTCCGCCAGCTGAGGGACGGCACAAAGCAGGACTTTATCTCTCTCCGAGAGTCCCAACTCCCGAAGAATTACCTCCCTCTTATCCTTTTGTGAAGCACAATATACAGCGTCCATCGAGGGTTTTCCCGTTAATACCATCTTTTTCTCGGGCACTCCCTGTTTTTTGAACAGGTCATAAACAAAGCCATTTTCCACGGCGACAAGCGTTGCCTCGCCACCGCAGATAGACCAGGGTTGATCGGGAAAGACTCCCACAATTCGACTAGCGAGCGCCCAGGAAACCGGATGGGCCAGCATTTTTTCCCCCTCGTATTCATACACCCAGGTGGGGAAAAACCTGGAGGCCAGACGGTTCTTTATCGATTTCAAGGAATAGTTTCTTTTGTAATCCTTTTTCAGCAGACGTATCTTGGCGGTGCCCATAGGTGTAATCAACGAGAAGGGAACGATCAGGCTTGGGATGTTATATCTATTGGCCACCTTGATGAATGGCGGCTCTACGCCGGGGAGGGTATCGCTGATAACAACAAGGCCGAAGATCCTTTTTTGTCTGTATAAGAGGTGTGCCTCAAGGATTCGATAAATATATTTAAGGGTTTCCCATAAGATTTCCGGCATGAAAAAACGAAAAAAACTCTTCATCCTCTTCTTAAATTGCCCGCTTTTCCCTTGCGGCGAGGACTCCATTTTTGAGGTATCTTCAGCCTTTTTTTCGTGCCTTTTTTTTTCGTTCTTGAAGCGAAACCTAAAAAAGTCCCACAGGCTGTATACCTCCATCCCGCTTTCTTTTACCATCGCGGCATCATCCCGGGAAAAGGCGCTTGATCGCAACAGGAAGAGAGGGGCATAAATACCATCTTCCACAAGCTTCAAAGCGATCGGCATCATTTCCAGAAGGGATATTCTGTGGAAGGGTATAAAGAGAATGTGGGCTCTCTTTTTCATATCATCTGAATATAGTATTTCTATATTTTTTAACAGACTATGTCGTAAATCGATCTTCTATAAGGGCATAGATCTCTCCGACCACCCGCTCGGTGCATTTTCCGTCGAGGACGAGCCATTGACCGGCTGACTTTTTCTGAGAAGCGGCCAGAGAATCGTAATAGATATCGTCCATAAAAAGCTTTTTGAGGGAAGGTCCCAGTTGATCCCTGCGATTGACTATCATAACGCCGGGGGCCCTGTTATAAATATCGTGATCGAGGCCGTAAAAGTCCACGACCACGGTGGGCTTTGCCATCCCCACAGCAAACATCACAGTCGTGGAATAGGTGGCGACAAAAACGTCAGAGATGGGCAACAGCTCATAAATACGCCTCCTTGCGATAACGGCGCCGTACCGTTCGGCCACGGGCGTGTAGTCGGGTGGATGGCTTCTGGGGTGGAGACTCAGCACCGTGGCGACGTTGGGGAGTTTGGAAAACGTGTAGAGCAGAAATTCGATCTCCCACCAGTGTCTCTCCCAGGAGGTTAGCTCATGCTCGGCGAGTTGTGGGACGGCGCAAAGGAGTATTTTTTTATCGCCGGCAATCCCCAGCTCCCCCCGGATTACGTCCGGGTCTCCTTGTTTTAGCGTTTCATATATATAATCTGAAGAGGGCTTCCCTGTAACAACCATTTTCGATGGGGTGACTCCCTGTTCGATAAGGATGTTTCGGAAAAATTCGTTTTCCACCGCCATCCGGGATGCCCGCCCCCCGCCGATGGTCCAGGGATTTTCAGGCAAAAGGCCCAGTACCCACCCCGAAACGGCCGCCTGAAAGGGAAAAAAGAAAATATCCCTCCCCTCATAGTTATGGATTATCCGGGGGAATAGTATTTTAGAGACTATTTTTTGGAAGGAGCGGCCGACGAAAAACTGTTCAAAATTTTCCTTGATCATCCGGTTCTTGACATCCCCCCGTGGAGAATAGAGGGAAAAGGGAACAATGAACGTAGGGATTCTTCGCTTGTTTGCAAGCTTTACCGCCACCGCCTCCCATCCCAAGACCCTGTCGGAGATCAGCACGACGGCCGCGACATCCTTCTCATTGAACAATTTTTTTATCCTGTTTTGCATCTGCAAAAATTTTTTCGTATTCGCCATTATCCCCCAGATGGTGGTCGGCATGATCTTGTCTCGAATGGCGCGCTTTATGGTAATGTAGAGAGTCTCTTTTATCTGCCGGTACCTGGGCATGGTCGATTCCCTGTCATAGATCTCCATACCCGCCTCGTCAAGCTGCCTAAAATGCTCCTCTTTAAAAAATTGTACCTCCATCGGAAATATCGACCAGCACAGATAGAAGAGGGGCACATAATTGCTGTCGGCGAGAATCTTTTTTGCCGTAGGCATCATCTCCTGAAGGGCAATGGCGTCGAAAGGTATAAAGAGGATATGTTTCTTGGTCATTCTGTTTTTTTGTCTGCTATTTATTGCGGTGATGGGATTGTATCTGATCGATGACCCTTTCGATCTCGGAATCGGTAATCGCCACTGAACAGGGGAGCGTCAGGCCGGTTTTGTAAAGATATTCAGATACCGAACAGTCTGAAGCTGTGGCTCCCCGGTGCGCAGGCGAAAGGTGAATGGGCTGCCAGAGCGGTCGCGTCTGTATGTTCTTTTTTGCCAATCGATTTAGAAGCGTTCTGCTGTCGATTCCGAAGGCGCCTTCGTCGAGGAGGATCGTGTACATCCAGAAGATGCTCCATGCCCAGTCCGCCTCGCCGAGGGGAGTGATCCCGGGGAGATCCTTTAACGCCCCGGTATAAATATCGGCGATATATTTTTTCTTTTCAATATACCGGTCGAGCCGCTCCATCTGGGCGCACCCCAGGGCCGCCTGGATATTGGTGAGCCTGAAATTATAGCCGATCTCGTTGTGGATGTACTCGACCGGGTCGTCTTTCGCCTGGGTGGTCAGGTACTTTGCCCTGCGGGCCAACTTTTCGTTGTCGGTAACGATCATCCCACCCCCGCCTGTGGTGATGATCTTGTTGCCATTGAAGCTGAAGCAGGCTATCTCCCCCAGTGACCCGGTCATCTTCCCCTTGTATTGTGCGCCCAGAGACTCCGTGGCGTCCTCGATCACGATCAGGTTGTACTTTTCGGCAATTTCCAAAATGGGGTCCATATCCACCGGGTGGCCGAGGATATGAACCGGCATTATGGCCCGAACCGTCCTCCCGGTCTCCACGTTTATCAGCGCCCCCTTTCTGTAGGCGCACC
Source organism: Candidatus Zymogenus saltonus (assembly GCA_016929395.1). Taxonomy (NCBI): domain Bacteria; class Deltaproteobacteria; order Candidatus Zymogeniales; family Candidatus Zymogenaceae; genus Candidatus Zymogenus; species Candidatus Zymogenus saltonus. The sequence continues at coordinate 42,440 of JAFGIX010000028.1, read as the reverse complement.
TTTTTTCTATGAAGTCGATGACCTTCCGGGTGTCCATCTGCCAGAAGTCCTTTTCGGCGTCGATAAAAACCGGAAAGGCCCCCACGTACCGGACGGCGTTTACGGGGGCTATAAAGGTTAGGGTCGAAACCAGGACCTCGTCATCCGGCACAATACCGGAGACCAGAAGAGATATGTGGAGGGCGGCCGTTCCGTTTACGGTGGCTACGGCGTATTTTCTTTTGACGTATCGCGCCACCGCCTCTTCAAAACGGTCCACAAACGGGCCGACCGACGAGACGAAATTCGTGTCGAGGCACTCCTTCAGGTACTTCCATTCATTCCCGCCCATCTCCGGGATGCACAGCGGGATGAAATCGTCTTTTCCCCTTTTTCTTCCAAATAATCCTTTCATCTCAGTTTCTGTATTCTTCCCTTAGATAATCTTTGATGATATTATCTTTTGCGAGACCGATTATCTCCTCTATGCCGTCTTTTACAGTATGCTCCACGGTGAATCCAAGCCGGTTTTTTATCTTCTCGAAAGAGACCCGGTAATCCCGGGGGTCTTCATCCTTGTGGACATATTCCACAATGGCGTCGGGGGCATATGGAAGTATCAGCTCCACCAGCTGCTGTTTCTGGTAATTTTCCCCGGAGGATCCCACGTTAAATACCTCCCCCTTGACCTTTTCCTCGCCCGATTTTAAGACGGAGAGGATGGCCCGGGCCGCATCCCTGACGTGAATGTAGGGCCGCCAGAATTGTTCCCCGTACACCACGAGGTGTTTTTTGACGTACATTTCCATGGCAAATTCGTTTACGGTGAGATCGAAGCGCATCCTGGGAGAGACGCCGAAAACGGTGGCGAGCCGAAGCAGGACGGGGCAAAAACCGTTAGAATCGGCTGAGTCAAGCAATGCCTTCTCGATGGCGACCTTGGTTTCCGCGTAGAGGGAGACAGGGGAAAGCTCAGAAGTTTCATCAACCAGCCGATTTGGGTCTTTCATCTTGCCGTAGTTGCTGCAGGTTGACGCGAATATAAAGCGGGATATTTCTCCCTCATTTGCGGCATCTATAAGGGAGAGAGAGGCGTCGATATTGATCGCTTTTGCAAGCTCTTTTTTTCGAGCGCAGGCGGGATCGCCCACAATGGCCGCCAGGTGAACAACCGCGTCCATGCCCGAGAGGCCCCGCTCGATGATTTTGCCGTCGCAAATGTCTCCGTAAAGAAATTCAAAACCGGGATGCGACCAGACCCCCAGCAGGGAATCGCCCCCGTGCTGCAGCAGGTCCAGAACCCTCACCCGATGGCCTGAAAAGAGGAGAAGCGGCACCAGCGTCGAGCCGACATAACCCGCCCCTCCGGTAACAAGAATGTTCATCGCCCTTTTTTCTCCTTTTTTATATCCCGTTGCGCCCTTTTGTAGTCATCGGGCTGCCCTATGTCCAGCCAGTACTCCACTATAGGGAAGCTGACGACCGTGTGCTTCTTCTGTATCAATATCTCGATAAGGTCGGTCATGTCGAAATGTTTTCCCCTGGGGATATACTGCACGACCGACGACTGGAGGAGATATATCCCCGCGTTGACGAAGAAGCTGTAGAGGGGCTTTTCCAAAATCTGTTTTATTTTGGGCCCGTCGCATTCCAGAACGCCGTAGGGAACCCGATAATCGTATTTGCTTACCGCCACGGTAAGCTCCGACCTTTGCTCCTTATGAAATCTCAGCATCGACCTAAAGTCTATCTTGGTGAGGATATCGCCGTTGATGATGAGGACCGGCTCATCGGTAGAATCTAAAAAACCCAGTGCCCCGGCGGTGCCCAGAGGCTCCTCCTCCTTTATGTAATCTATCTCGACGCCGAAGTCCTCGCCGCTGCCGAAGTGCTCTTCTATCATATCGCCCTTGTAGTACACGGCAAGGTTGACGCGGTGAATGCCCGAGTTTTTAAGCTGCTCTATTATAAGCTCCAGTATCGGCCGGTCTCCCACGGGGAGCATCGGCTTGGGGACCTTTTCCGTCAACGGGTGAAGCCTTTTCCCGAATCCTCCCGCCATGACGAGGGCGGAGAGGGGAAGCTCGTATTCCTTTACAATATCGGTCAGAAAAGCGATGTCGACGACGTGCCCGTCCTCGTCCAGAAGGGGAACCTGCCGAATTCCGTGGGTATTCATCAGGGCAAGGAGTTCTGATTTTACCGTATCGACCTGTGCGGTAACGGGCTTGGGATATGGGGAGCTTTCCCGCTCCTTCAGGAGCAAAGAGACCGGACTGGAGAGATCATATCCCGAGAGTATAGCCCGGCGAATATCCCCATCGGTGATGGTGCCAATGAGATGGGCGGAGTCGTCTACGATTAAGACAATCCCTTTTGTATTTCTATCTATCTTGGAAATCGCCTCCCGGATGCTTTTTTCGGGAGTGACTAAAAAATCGGTCAGCGTGGACATGCTTGGTTTTGTATACCCTGAAACCTTAAAAATACGATCAAATGAAAAGGATTTTATCCAATGGTATACAATAACATAAATGCCTCTGCATAGTCAACACCGATCGTCGCCCCGCGAAATCTCGCCAGCGCCCGAATGGCTCCCGGGCCCCGGGGAAGGGGGTCTTCTTGTGACTCGGTTTTGTAATACTCCATTATTTCGATCTTTTTGTCGATATACCCGGTAATATCGATAAATACGGTTGGCGAAAACGCCCCTGCGATGACATGGGGGCTTGCTTCGGTGGAGGAGAGGGACTCGAAGGTCAGCACCCTTTTGACGCCGAGATCTTTCAGGCGAAAGGGCTTGAGGACGGAGAGCACCGCCCGAAACACCGCATGATGGTCGGTGTGGATATCGCCCCCGTTGACGACATAGACAACGTCCGGTTTTACCGCGGCGACAACGTCGTCGATCTTTTTGATGATCTCGTCGAAGGGTACGCCGTCCAGGAGCGCCGCAGGAAACTTGAGGGGAAAATACTTTTTTATCCCGTAGGCTTCGGCGACCCTCTCTATCTCCGCGTCCTTTTCTTCGATGACCTTCTCTGACCATTTCGGCTGGTGGGCCCTCGTGACGATTATCCAGTAGAGCTCGTCTCGCTGGGAGCGATGCTTTAGAAGCGTTCCGCCGACACCCAGGGTCTCTTCGTCCGGATGGGCGCAAATTACAAGTACGCGCATATATTATTCCTAATAGGTTATCTTCTTTTCGATAAGCCTCCGGTCGATCTTCGTCTCCGCAAGGACTTTCGCTATCTTTTCACCGGCATGTCCGTCGCCGTAGGGGTTCTCGCAGCGGGAGACCCGGTCGAGAAAGTCCTTGTCGGAAAGGGCCCTGTTGAGGGCCTCCCTTATTTCGGAGAGATCGAAATCGACGAATATGACGTTTTCCGCATGTTCCCGGTTTCTCTGCCGGGCGCCGATATTTATAACCGGAAGCTTCAGGAGGGGCGCCTCGATGATGCCGGCGCTGGAGTTTCCCACCAGTACGTCGGCATGGCGGAGAATGTTGACGAAGATATTCCTCGGGAGCCCTTTATACGGTCTTATGAACGGATGCCGCCGGGCAAAGTCGTTTATGACATCGATGATCCGGTGGCTCCCGGCATCCGAGTTGGGATAGCCGACCAGCGTCGGGATTTCCAGCCCAGAAACCGCCTCCAGTGTTTTTTGCATCTGCATCCCCGCCTCTTCTATCTCGACGCTGATGGAATGCTGGATCACCACAAGAAGCCTGTCGCTCTCGATATCAAATTCAAGATAATCCCCTATCTCTTTTTTCGAGAGGTCTTTCGTGGTCAGGAGGCGGTCGAGGCCCGGCGCCCCCACAACGTTGACCCGCCACTCCTCTTCGCCCATATCGAGTATTTTCTTGGCGCTCCTCTCGGTTGTGGCGAAATGGAGGTGGGAAAGTTTTGTTACCGCGTGTCTTATTGAGTTGTCGATATTCCCGTCGTCGGCATGATCGCCCCCGCCGATGTGGGCGACGGGAATGCTCATGTAGGCCGCCGTAGTCGCCACGGCCAGGGCGTCTTCCCTGTCCCCCATGGCGATGACGATGTCGGGCCTTGCCCGGTCAAGAACGTCCACAAGGCCCATGATCTCGATGGCAAGGGACTTCACCCTGCCCGCCGCGCTGTCGGAATTGAGGAGCGTTTCAAATCGCCCCACCACCTCGAATCCATCCAACTCGACCAGGTCGGCGGTGTTTCCGTATAGCTCGGAGAGGTGCGCCCCCGTAACGACCAGGTTTGTTTCGGTCTCGGGACGTTCGTCTACGGCCCGCATGACGGAATAGAGGATGTCGTATTCCGAGCGGATGGCCGTGACGAACAGCACCCTCCTCTTTTTTTTCGCCCTTTCAGTAGACATCGGAATCACCCATGGTTATGTACCAGTTCCTGTAATCGTAGATATCCTTCGTATCGCAGACGGGGAGAAGCAGCCTTCCGCCCAGATAGGTAATCGGCCCGCCGTTTACAAATCCGTACTTTTCCAGCTCCCGGTGGAGGGGGAGATTGACGTTGAGCCAGGTGTTTATTTTCTTTGCATTTTTCGACCCCGCCCACCCGACGACGGCGAAGACGAGCTCCATTCCCACATCGTCATCCTCGCAGAGGATATCGACGAGGTCAACGCAGTCGGAGAAGACCTTCGAGACCGCGTATCCCCTGAGCGTCTCCTTTTCGTAACAGCCGAAGACGGTGTAGTCGTTTACCGGATTTCTTGAGAATCGCCAATCAAGGGCGGTTTTGTCCCTCTTTGCGATGACGGCATGTCCGCCTTTGACCCGCTCCCACAGGGCGTCAAACCCCTCGTCGAAACCGTTGAGCCGCCTTACGGCGTCGGACGGCTCCGGAACCGGCCTTTTATCCGCCAGGTCTTTCTGAAAGGTCGGCACTTCATAGATATCGACCCACGACAGTTCCCGCACCCGGGATCGATGTATAAGGCTGTTCGGAAAGCCCCATGCCATCACCATCTCCTTTTTCGCCATCCGGCCGTAGAGATCGTCGGCGAGGGCGGAGAAGAGCCCTTGTCCCCGATAGGCGGGGTGGGTCATGGTGGTCAGGGAAAGCCCCGTGAGATACTCCTTCCCGAAGAGCGAGATCTTAACCGGAGACACCGGATAGTGGCTGGCGAGAAGATCGCCGTCCCATGCCAGGTTTATCATGATCTCGCCGACGGGATTTTCCACAAATCGCCAGCGCCAGTATTCCGGGGCCATCTCCTTGCCGAAGGCCTCTCTGAAAAGGGAGAGGATATTCTTTTCGTCTCCCGGACGGTACGGCAGAACGTCCACTCTCTTTTCCGGCTTTTTTCCTTTTTCGTCCACGTTTAGTATATCATATCCTTCGTTATAATCTCTCCCGATTCTATGTCATGCCTTGCCTTCTTTCCGATCACCCACGGAAGGTGTTTGGGAGAGATCCCGCCGGCGGGGCGAAGCGCCGTCAGCATACCCTGGGTTATGGGCGTCCCTTCCTTGATCTTCACGGCGGCGGCGACGCTTCGCCGTCCCACGATGCGGTTTTTCTCCTCGCTTTCCCTCGGCTCCTTTACGCCGTCCCCTATCGCGCCCTCGACGCCCCTGATTTCATCCACCATCGCCTTGAGTTCCCTGGGCTCAAGCGACGCCGTGTGGTCGGGGCCGGGCATGGTCTTGTCGAGGGTGAAATGCTTTTCGACGATGCACGCGCCGAGGGCGACGGCGGCGATCGTAACCGCCGTTCCCAGGGTGTGGTCAGAGTATCCGATCGGAACCGAAAAGGCCCGCTTCATCGTCTGGATAGCGGCGAGGTTGGAGTCTTCCGGGTCCGCAGGATAGTCCGTAACGCAGTGAAGGAGTGAAACCTCCCTTGTCCCGGCCCCCATGATTGTCCTCAACGCCTCCTCGACCTCACCCAGATACGACATCCCAGTGGAGAGGATTACCGGCTTTCCCTTTTTTGCGATATATTCAAGAAAGGGGAGGTTGGTGATCTCCCCAGACGCGACCTTGAAGGCGGGAACGCCGATCTCGTCAAGAAAATCTACGCTCGGCTCATCGAAGGGGGAGGATAAAAAGATTATCCCCTTCCCGTCGCAGAGGGCCTTGAGTTCCCGAAAATTGTCGAAGGAGAGCTCCAGCCGGCGGGCCATCTCCAGCTGCGTCTCGTTCGGGTCGGTGGCCTTCTTCTGGTAATCCGCCTTGGGCGCGCTCTTGCTTATGACCCGCTCCGCCTTGAAGGTCTGAAACTTCACGGCGTCGGCCCCCGCATCGAGGGCGGCGTCAATGAGCATCTCTGCCAGCGCCATCTCGCCGTTGTGGTTGACGCCGGCCTCCGCAATGATGAAGCACCGGTTTTTGTGCCCTATCTTTCTCCCACCGATTACTATCTCATTTATTTTCATGGGCGTTTCTCAAAACAAGATCGGCGATATATATGTCCCATGGCGTATCGATGTCCAGCGACCGATCCTGGGGCATTATGTATGGATATGTATTGTCGGTAAACCACGTCGCTTTTTCGAGCAGGGCCTTTTTTTTACCAAGGTAGATCGCCCCGTTGATACTGTACGCCGGAGGAAGTCCCTGACGGCATGAAATGATCTCCTTTGATGAAACGAAATCGCCAAGCCTTCCATTTTGGTCGATCGTCTTTGTCCAGTAGGGATGGTGTTTCGTCTCCGTGACGCTGACCACAAAGTCGGCTCCTTTTTCTCTCATGATGCTTACCGAACGGTCTATGTCTTTCGTGCTCCTCAGGGGGGACGTTGGCTGGAGTGCCATGACGGAGGCCGGGTCGTACCCCTCGTTTTCCTCCAGCCAGCGGACGGCATGGATGATTGGATCGATTCCCGGGGTGTCGTCCCTGGCCAGCGCCTCCGGGCGAAGAAAGGGAACCTCCGCCCCGTATTCCTTGGAGATCTCAGCGATCGCCGGATCGTCCGTCGTAACGACAACCCGGTTAAGCGCCCCGCTCTTTAGGGCCGCCTGGATTGTCCACGCCACGAGGGGCTTTCCTGCAACAGCCGATATGTTCTTTTTCAAGACCCCCCTGGAGCCGCCCCGGGCGGGGATAACGGCAAAGACGGTTTTTCCGGTCATTGTTTTCACTGTTTCCATTGGATTAAAAAAGCCATTCGGCCTCTGTAAAAACGAGACCCACACCCTGCTCGATCACTCTGAAGTCGTCGGAAGTGACCTGAAAAAGAGAGAGGCCGTAGGCGCTGTCCATTGCGCGCCACTGGGTATCGCTCCCTATGCCGGCTCTGATTCCATAGACGCCGGGATTGAGTATTACGCTGGGGATTCGACAGAGGATTTTATGGGCGCCCGGCTCGAAATCGGGGGTCTTTCCCATGTACGCGGTGCTGAAAGAGGTCACGTTGACCAAGTCGGTGGTGTGAAATCCCAGCGTAAAACCGGGCGACTTCACCCGCTCGTAACAGACGAACTCGAGCTCGATGGTAATCGGCCTGAACATCTCCACGGTGTCCACCTTTTTTCCGCTTTCGTCGAGCAGTCTGGCGTCGATTATTCGCAGCTCCGTCTCAGTTTTTTCAGGCCTCGTTTCGACCTCTTTTACAAAAACCTTTCTCGTCCTCTCCAGTAACTCCTCGTCGGCCCGCTTGTAGTACGCCTGGACAACCTCGGTGGGGTTTCCCTCCATGATGATCTTTCCCCCGTCAAGCCATATCACCGACGAGCAGATCCGCTCCACCTGGCGGATGTTGTGGGAGACAAAAAGGATGGTCGCCCCCTTCTTTTCGAGGAGAGAGAGACGGTCATAGCACTTTCGCTGAAAGGCGGTATCGCCCACGGCCAGGACCTCGTCGACCAAAAGCACGTCGGCGTCAACGTTCATGGCAACGCTGAAGCCGAGGCGGGCGTACATGCCGCTGGAATATTTTCGGACCGGCTTGTAAAACCAGCCTTCCAGTTCCGAAAAATCCTCTATCTCGGAAAGCCTCTCGGTTATCTCCGATTTTGTAAGGCCCATGATAGCCCCCAGTATGACGGCGTTTTCCTTTCCCGTCAGCTCCGGGTGGATTCCGGCACTGAGCTCTATCATGGGGAAAATCCTCCCCGAAACTCGAATCAATCCCCGGGAATGGGGAGTAACGCCAGCCAGGACCTTCAAAAGCGTGCTCTTCCCGGAGCCGTTTTTCCCGATAACCCCGAGGATCGCCCCGCGCCTGACCTCAAATGAGATATTATCGAGGGCCAATGGACGCACGGCGTGGGCCATCTTTTTTTTACCGCCGGTAAAGAGGTCTAAAAGCTTTTTCGCCGTCGGCATCGGCGGAAGGCCGTATTGTTTTGACAATCCCTCGACCGTCACCGCCATTTTTGTATCTCTCGTCATAGGACATCCGAAAAATATCTGGACAAATAGCGAAAAAGGGGCCAGGCCACAATCCAGACGCCGACGATGGCCGCAAGCGATACCCAAAGCAGTCCGAAGTCGGGCGCCGCGTTTTTGATCAACGCGTTTCTGAACCCCTCGATGAGTCCCACCATTGGGTTGAGCTTATAAAAAAGCTGCCATTTTGCGGGAACCTTCCCCACGGGATATATAACGGGGCTTGCCAGCATCCAGACCTGCATTAAGAAGGGGAGCGCAAAGCGAAAATCGTCCTTGTATGTACCCAGGGCGGTAAACCCAAGGCTTATGCCGACACTGAGGAGAATGATGAGTATCGTTATAATCGGGACCCAGAGCACGAAGCGGCCGACCGGGACTTTAAAGAAAAACATCATCAAAAAAAGGAGCGCCAGAGAGATGAGAAAATCTATCACGACGGCGCTCACGGAGATGATCGGAAAGAGCTCTTTTGAGACGGAGACCTTGTTGATTATCGCCTTGTTCTGGGTGATGCTCATGCTCGAGCGGGTAATGCCGCCGGAAAAGAGGGTCCATGGCACCAGGGCGCTGTACGCAAAAAGGGGATAGGGTATCCCGTCGCTCGGAATATCGAGAACCCCCCTTATGAACATGAAGATCAACAGGTAGAGGAGCGGTTGAATGACCGCCCATACGGGCCCTAAGATCGAACGGCGATAGCGCCCCTTCAGCTCGCGGTTGACCAGGATTCTCAAAAGCGTAAAAAAGCGGGAGAGCCCACCACGGTTCTCTCGGGCGTCCTCATGTATATAAACAGCCCTTGAACACGGTGATTTATCGTTCATGGAAAAGGAAATCCGAAAAAGGTCTTTTGTTTACAACAGCCTGAAAGGGCGAATTATTTATAGGAAACTGGGCGCTTGTTTTCATACCTATAGAAATATCACGAATAGACTTTTGTTGTCAAGGCATTAGCCGGGACAATAAATCGTTGAAAACCGGTTCCCGTACATAATCGCCGATGGCGGGTTTTTCTTTAAGGCGATGGGGTCGAAGTTTCGATCATGGCTGTGGATTAAAGGTAGCCGAGGTCTTTTAGAACCTCGATGGTTTCATCGTCTACCGACTTTGGATCTAAAAGATTCTTCAAATTCGACATATAGATCGACTCGTAATCTTTCGCAATGGATTCGATCCTCAGGGCTTCATCTCTCCTTTTCCGGATCAGATTTCTCTTTTCTCCCGGATCCTCTTTCAGGTCAAAAACCATAGTACGTCTTTCGTTTTCATCGAATACATACTTCAGTTCACCTTGTCGAAGGGAGAAAAGGTTCATCCCGTCCCAGGTCATTTTCCCCTCGGCGATGCCGATGGGATCGTCGAGAGGCTCCGAAAGGGGAACCCCCTCCATAAACCACCCCTCTCTTTCCACGCCGAGCACATCGAAGAGAATCGTGGGCATTACGTCTATTAGTCGGGCAAGCCGAAGGCTGTCGACTCCCGTTTTTTCTCCCCCCGGATATTTGACGATTATCGGCACCCTGAGAAGCTCATCATACATTGTATGCCCGTGGTTCCAACCTCCCCGCTCGTAAAACTCGTCTCCGTGGTCGCTCAATAAAATTATCAACGAATCATCATAGATCCCTTTTTCTTTAAGGAATCCGAAGAATTCCCCCACAACCGCATCGGTATAGAGGATCTCCGCATCGTACAGTGATATATACCTCTCCACTATTTCCGGGGTAACCTCGGTAATCCCTGGGGTCCTTTTCAGCACAAAATCGTGGGTAACATTTCCCGAAATGGGAGGGCCGTTATATAAGGGGTCTATCATATCCAGATACTTCTGGGGCGGGCGGTAGGGATTGTGGCACTCGTATGTATGAAAAAACATGAAGAATTTCGTAAAGCTGTGGTTTCTCGTAATCCAGTCCCTTGCCATTTCAATTTGCAGGGGCAAATCCTTTCGTATCCCTTGGGTGGGATTGCCCATTTGATGGAATTTTTTGAAGCCTATATCGAAGCCGACGGTGTCCGATACGTAATACCCCCCTGTTATTGCGTTGGTATAATATCCCATGTGGGAGAGTATATCGGCGAGGTTCGGGATATTCTTGGGAAGTGAACTTCCGGTTATTTTATTTTTCGTGTCATAACCTATCCCGTTGGCGTGCCGGTGGGGATAAAGCGAGGTAAAAAGCGAGCTGAAGGCCGGGAGCGTCCAGTTAGACTGGGACATCGTGTTCCAGTAAAGGGTGGCATCTTTCGAGAAATTATCGATATTGGGAGAGATGCCCCGCCCATACCCGTAGCAACCCAGGTGGTCGGCCCGGAGAGTATCCAGGGCGATGATCATGATATTGGGCCGTTTATCGAAAAAACGCGTGTAGGGAAACTTGATAAAGGGCAGTAGTTTATCCCAGTTTCTGTAAGAGGAATAGGCCGCCAGGGCCGTCAGCCCCCCCGAGAGGATAAACTTCCTTCGGTTTATTTTCTTTTTATTATCCTTATCTTTTGCCATTTTCATCTCTTTTGTTTACGTTGTGAAGAATCGAAATAAGACTGTATGAGATGAACTCTATTTCGTATCGGAAAAATCTCGTTGACTTAAAAGCGGGCTTTTGTTATCTCACAGCGGCTTGGCCGGGACGCCGACTGCAGTTACTCCGTCTTCAATGTCTCTCGTCACCACGGCGCCGGCTCCTACTGTAACCCTGTCTCCAATACTTATATTTTGAAGTATCGACGCCCCCGTTCCGATATTACATCTATTGCCAAAGGTAACGCCCCCCGATATATTGACTCCGGGATTAATAATACAGTAGTCTCCAATTACCACATCATGTCCGATAGTTGTGGATAGATTGAAGTGGTTAAAGTTTCCGATCTGAATATCGGTGGTAAAATAGACTCCCGCGCATACGATATTCCCCTCTCCCATAACGATGCGCTCTTTGTCATAAACTGTATTGGGATGGACAACGTTCGGAAACGAGACCTTTTTTTGCTCCCGGAAGTTTCCCGCAATCTTCCTCAATATCTCCGGATTCCCGACGGCAATTACCGCGTCGACTTCCATTTCATGCACGTCCTCTTCGGAGCAATAAACGGTATAGGCGCCGACACTCTTACCGACGTTTCTATCGTCCGCTTCCGCGAAACCGAGGATGCGCCAAGCGGGAGTGATCCTGTTTATCTCTTTGATGACGAACGCCACCTCCCTGGCAAAACCGCCGGCTCCAAATATTATAATATCTTTCACACTCTTTTTTTAGCTATAATCGTGAAATGAGTTACCGTATGACAAGCAACTTAAAGCATAATTATACCATGTGTTTTCCCCATTTCAAAGCTATTTAGCAAAGACCTTGCTCTAAAGACGAGGCAGTATTGCGAATTAAAATTCAAAGTAAAATCGGCTCAGAAAGCGGGATATTAATGTCGGAGATTGGAAGGCTTTTATCCCGCTGCAAATGGCCTTTAAGATCAATAGTGGTTGTTGCGTTTAACACAGGAATGAGAAAAAGAGAGATTCTCAATCTTAGGTGTATAGATATTGATTTTGCTAATAAGGTTTTGCAGGCAGGAAACTCTAAAAACAATGAAAGAAGAATGGTCTATAACAACAATACCCGGTTACTAAAGGAAAAAGGGGGAGCCGAAAACCACCGACCTCCCCTTGAAATCACTGGTGGAGCTGAACGGGATCGAACCGTCGACCTCATGACTGCCAGTCATGCGCTCTCCCAGCTGAGCTACAGCCCCAAAAAATATCGGTAAAATTATCATACAGGGGGAAAAAAGTCAATAAAAAATTCTTTATCTGAAATATTATATTCAATCTATTGTATTTTTCTTGACATAAAAAGCAATGTTAAAATATAATTCTGTAAAGCCGGAGTGGTGAAATTGGTAGACGCAGGGGACTCAAAATCCCCCGGGCCTCGCGTCCGTGTGGGTTCGATTCCCACCTCCGGCACCATTTTTATAAATGATTCCGGGGACTTGTGATCTTGAGAGTCCCTTTCTTTTTTTAGGGTTGGTTGAAAATTTCGTCATGTTCCACTTTCTTGAAGGCCCTTTTCTGACCCCTCTTCGAGATAGTTCGACAGCCTCTCCATCGCCTTTCTGACATCGTAATCGTCAACCGTGTTGTATCTGAGGAACATCTCCGTCGTCCTGTGACAAGTGATGTCCATGATCACCGTCAGATCGACCCCTGCCTTTCGCATATTGGTGTTGAAGGTGTGTCTGAGATCATGAAAGACGAAGTTCTCGATCCCCGCCCGCCTGCACGCATTTTCGAAGGCCTTCCTGATGTCTTTAACCGGCTCGCCGTTGTTGCGGGTGAAAACAAAGCTGTGCTTGATGCTTCTCACTCTGCTTAGCTCTCTGAAAATGGAGAGGAGCTTTGATATACTATTGGAGGTTATTGTGTTTACAGAGAGATGGCGAAGGGGGTATAACACTATCGGGCCGGACAGCGCAACAGGCTATAACCCATCGGCTCGGGAGACAATACTTCCATGGTCTTCGGTGGGCTTGTCTTTGGAGTCAACTGGGTCATATTTGACCTGTTTGCCCTGATATTTATCCAAGTCCCGATAATAGACCTGTTGTATCGATCTATCGTTGACGCCCTTGCCGTTATGATAGGGGCATACCTATCTGTTTTTTTTCCAAGAAAAAGGGTAGCTTGAAAGAGACGCGATCATGCCGATATCCATCTCGGGGGCCACTCGATTAGCTACTCTCGGCACACTCCGGCTCTTCACAGGAAGACCTTCCAAGTCTTCCTCATCTATCGCTTTCTTTATGTCGTAGTAGTGTTGACGGCTGATGCCCGGTTTCCGACGGGCATCGCCGATGGTTCCTAACTTTTCTCCCAATTCCACTATGTTCAACTTCTGACGTATGATATACTCTCTGTGAGTGATGGTCCTTCCTCTTTTTGTTAAGATGTTTTTTCCCATTGTCCATCTTAATAGGAAGTCCATGACTTGTCACTTATTAACACATCACCTGTCAACACTTTTAGTGACTATGGTAGATAATTGCGACATATTTTAACATTGATTCAAAGGAAGCAGTTAATAGTGAATCAATGCAACCAAGATTTTTAGGATTGGCATTAATTGCACGAAAAAATGGTGCAATGAGTGGGATGGGATATTTTCTGAACTTTTCTTGTATTTCTAAGGCATCAAGGCCAATTATTGCATTTATTGACATACCGACAATCTTAATAAAATAATCGTATTATTTAGGGCGAACCCCTTCTTTTGATAAAACATTAATTGCTGAATAAGCATATTCAACCGCAGATGCAAGAGTGACTACGATGACTATCCATGATAGAGCATAGACAGTCCACTTCCCGATGAATCCCCAGTATAGAGGGCCAATAATTATAATGATGGTCCCGGTTCCTTGAACTATAGCCTTGATTTTTCCGCTTAACTTGGCGGAGACCGACTTGCCTCTCTGTGCTAAAATAATCCTGCTGTATGCTACGATTATATCTCGTATGGCCATGGAAAGAGGAACGAAGGGCAGAACAAAACCTATGACGGCAAAAGTCCAATAAATAATCAATCGTGATATACTATCGGCAAATGGATCAAACATAGAGCCCCACTCACTGACAACCTCTAACTTGCGGGCGAACATGCCGTCAAAAATATCAGAGAGCTCGGCGATTCCGAGCAGTGCTGCGCACAGGAATATGACAAAGACAGATCGAGTAGTATAAATCAGAATGAAAGACACTCCAATGGTTATTGGGACTCTGGCGAATGTGACTAATTGAATCAATAGGAAATTCGAGTTTTGTTTTAAAGAAGTGTCCTTTGACATTTTACACCTCAAATAATTTGGGCTTTTAAGAAGATAATGTTCCTTTAAAGAAGTTGAAGACGGCTTCATCGGATGTCCATACACTTTTTCCGTCCCAGGCCAAGTCCTCTACTCCTTTCTCCGGAGCAGGGTATTGTAGAATTGTTGCTTTTCGAGAGTTCCTGGTTTGCTTAAGTTTTTCTAAATCAATCTTATTTAGTATATCAATTCCGAACTTATTCTCGGATTCGTATAAAAAACCATCGATAAATTCAAGTCCCTGACTGAATCCTTCATTTTTATATTCAAAGACAATCCATTTCTCGGTAGTGCCGTCTTTAAGGGCGTTGTCCATCTGTATAAAAATTGTACGTCTGGTATTCATGAAATCGGATATGACAAGGTACTTTTTACCTTCCCATGGGAAAAAAGCAGCATGCGCTTGTCCCCTTAAGAGTTGTTTCAAAACTTCCAATGAGACTTACTTCTCCTTTGGCAAGAGATTCTTCCAGTCTAATACAATAAGTCTTATTACTGATATAATCTACCCCCCACAATATTTTTCCATCCTATGCCAGACCGCTTGTAAGTACCGCCCCTTTCGGCATATCAAAAAACCTTTTGATCTCCATATTAGACGGATCGATCTCATATACCCTTGAATTTTTATTTTTCCAGGTGTTGGCAAAAATAATTTTCCCATCCACCCAAGTCATTTCTTAAGTTGTATAGCCCATATCACCAATGGGGGTTGCTCCTTTATCCTCCCAGCTAACCATACCGGCAAGACTATCTTTCTGCTTTATAAAAAGGGTATTTATTCCAAAATAGAATATAAGTTAAAATAAAACTGCAATCAATAACAAAAAAATGCACAGAAAAAGTGTCATTTTCATCCCCAAATAATTATTAACATTAGAATATCCTGACAATGAAATTTGTTTATAACTCTTTCTAATAGTCTTATAGTTTTCGATATTACTTTCCAGGCTAATCATTTATTTTCATATTATCAACAATAGACCCTTAAAACTACATATAATAATTGTTGAAATTTATCCCGGTTATCGTACTTAATTCAATTGTAATTGTCAATAAAAATTTATTAGAAGAAAAGGGAAAATAGTAGAGGCTGTTCAGAATTCAGTTACAATGTAATGGAGTCCTTAAAAAGTAGACAAAGGAGATAGTTGGATATGAAATGATGCTGTTCTCCAGATAAGAAAATAGAGGCAATGCTAAAAAAGAAGAGGAATCTCGGTTCGGAGTTTGAAGTGAAAATTGCATAAAATTGTCTTAGTCGCAAAAAAGCGTTGACGACTGATGCACTCCTTCAGACGGGCATAGCCGATGTTCCCTGAATTTTCTCCCAATTCCACTATATTCAATTTCCGAAGTATGATGTACTATCCTTGAGTCATGGTTTTTTCTCTTTCAATTAAGATGCCTTGAATCCAATCTGCCTAAAAAAGGAGTCCATGACTCGTCGTTTATTAGCTCATCACCTTTTTAACACTTTCATGATCGGGGCAGTTTAATTGTAGTTTTTTAGTCATAGTGCTTCAACTTTCTCTATCGATATTCATCCGGCCTTACCATTCTGATTAAACGGACTGCTAATCAATTGGCCGCAGGTTTGAGCCTTCTCGGAGGCGCTTATGTAAGACTCGGGTAGGGACGGCACAACTCCCGCTTCCTTTTTGATTCCCATATCCTTGATTATATTTCGGAGATTTATCACTCTTTGTAGCGTAAGAAGCCGAGGCCGAAACGGAAATCTCCCGCAATCAAAATTATTCATTTATTACAAGATTAGTATAAATTTGAATAACAAAAATATGGGCAAGGCGGGCGATTTCTCAACTTATTAGCTGAAAAATCAATATTTATATCGCATTTGTATAAGTATCTATGCCAAAAAGAGCAATCTCATTTAAGGACTGCTTGTGTTTTTGCCAATTCCATTATAAAATATTAGAGAGGCGTCAAAGTTCCATTAATTTCCACCGCTCACTATGTTAGCTGCGTGAAATTTTTTAAGATCGACCAATCAAATACTAGAACTGTAAGATCCTCTTTAACTATTTTCTCAAAGACGCCTATATATACGGGATTTGATTCGTAGAGAAAATTAGTTCAAAAGTAAATGATATTCACAACTTTTCAAAACTAAATAGACGAGGTAATTACCGATGAAAAGGAAAATTCTTTTTTTCATATTCATGTCGACAATAATGGTGGAAATTGGCCTGATTATCACAACATGCTCGTTGGAAAACGATAAAGTAGAGCTCGGCGCGATTATCGCCCTTTCCGGCTCGGCTTCAAACCACGTTGATGTCAGGGACGGTATGCTCCTTACCGTTGACGAGATCAACAAGCGGGGCGGAATCAACGGGAGGAAGATAAGCCTTGTTGTGCGAGACAGCGAATCTGACCCGAAAATTGGTCTAAAGGCATTTGAAGATATAGAAAAACAAGATAGACCTATAGTGTATTTCTCAACGCTCAGCACCGTTTCAACAGCGATCTCGCCGCTGGCCGAGAAGAATAAGGTGGTTCTCATGGGGCTTGTTGTATCGGCGCCCGACATCACAAAAGACAAAGAATGGACTTATCGTTTTTACCCTACCTCGGAGGACGAGGCAAACTCCGCACTTTTTCTCGCGAAATATTTGAAGGTCAAAAGACTCGGGATACTTTATCAGGACGAAGTATATGGAATATCCATAAAAGAAATATTGGAGGAAAAATTCAGGGAAAAGGGTGGAATTGTGGCAGGTGAACCGTTTGCTGTCAAAAATCCCGATTTTTCGGGAGCGGTTGAGAGGCTTATGGATGTTGATGCGGTATGTATTATTGGTTATGCGGGTAACATGGTTCCAGCAATAGAAAAGCTCAGAGAGTCCGGGTACACCGGTAAAATTATAGGAACCTCGGGTGTTGCGGGTCTTGCGGAGACCAGGCCTGAAATTAACGGTGTATACATAGTTACACCGTCAATTTACAATGAAGACTATCGCTATGTAATGGAGCTGAAGGAAAAGTTCGAGTCCCAATACGAAAGAGAGCTGACGCATCATGTCGCCACCGGCTACGAAGCAATAAAGCTGATAGCGGGTCTCCTTGAAGGCAAAGAGCTGTCGCGGGAAAATGTAAGATCTGTATTGGAAAAAGGGTTTGTCTTTCCCTGTGTGTTTGGCGATATAGAAGTCATACCTGGGGAAAATGATGCATATGTCCCTCTTTTTCCTGCGTATGTGAAGAACAATAAGATCGAGTATCTCCAGTAGAAAGTGAGGATTTATTAATGCGAATCAGCATAAGAGCACAGATTATTACCGGATTTCTTATCCTGCTTGTCCTCATGGGCGCTCTCTCCTATTATATGATCTCGAATACAAGAAGGTCGCTTATGAACTCCGCAGGATCCGACCTTATGTTTTTCGCCGACGAAAAATTAGACGACATCGACAACCATATCAATTTTCATCTGGAACAGCTCCAATTATACACCCGGCGCAACTACCTTCGCGATGAAGTGGAGCGGTCAAACAAGGTCTTTGACGCCGATCCGAAAGTGGAGCCGCTCATTAAGAGGAGGGAAGAGGAGATCGGGAGATCAAATGATGGTTTTCTCTCTCCATTGTCAAAAGAGATCATCAACAGCGATTTCTCCATTCAATTAAGAACCGATCTCATTGAGTATCTAAGTGAAATCCACGGCTACTCCTCTTTTTCAAGGACCACCGTTACAAACAGGTACGGGGCGGTAATTGCTTCAACATCCCGCTTTGGTAAATATGATTACAAAGAAGATGATTGGTGGATTGCCGCGCGTGAAAACGGATTCTCATTAAGCTCCGTCGTATACGACGAGGGTATCGAAAAATATACTGTCTACCTGGCCACGCGAATCGAAGACGGTAAAGGCAATTTCATCGGCGTTATAAGAGGCGCGCTC
This sequence comes from Candidatus Zymogenus saltonus, assembly GCA_016929395.1. Lineage (NCBI taxonomy): Bacteria > Deltaproteobacteria > Candidatus Zymogeniales > Candidatus Zymogenaceae > Candidatus Zymogenus > Candidatus Zymogenus saltonus. The sequence goes on along the minus strand of JAFGIX010000028.1, from coordinate 24,332 downwards.
GATATTATGGGGATAGCGCATAATACGGAGGTGGGAAAATCGCGATACGAAACGATGGAGCTTAAACTATTAACAACGGACGGAAAAGTGATCTACACAACCCAACCTTTTGTTCCCTTTGAAGATATTTCGGACAGCCTTTTTTTTAAGACAATGAACAAAAAAGAAGGCTATTTTACGTTTCGAGAGGCCAAGCGGGATTTTCTAATCTCTTACATAAAAAGAGAGAGCCTTGGATCGTTAAAAAGTATTGAACTCATTCTTGTCATAGAGGCCGATTTAGGTGAGGTATTACAGCCTCTTTATGCATTAGAGAGACAGATGCTTTATTTCTCGTTATTAACTTTGCTGGTTGGCGTCGTAGTCTCTTTATTTGCATCATATTACGTTACCAGGCCGATCAAGGAATTGACCGATTTCTCCAGGGCTGTGACAATTGAAAACCTGAACAAGCCGGTTGACAAATCGCTCACCGGGCTGAAGAGCGAAATAGGATCGCTGGCTTCATCCTTCGACCGGATGATACGTGATCTCAGAAAATCCCAGCAGAATCTCATTCAGCAGGAGAAATCAAGGGAGAGAGAAGCGACGGCCGCCGTCATGATTAACACGATTACGGAATCGGCGGTGCTGCTGGACAGGCAGGGCAAGGTAATTTTGGCCAATGACACTATATGCGAAAGACTCGGCGTTTCCAGGGAAAAACTGGTGGGATCTTACATCTACGATTTTCTGCCGAAAAGAGTTGCAAAGACGAAAAAATCAAAAATTGACGAGGTGTTTCGTACCGGCAAGCCCGTAAATTTTGAGGATCAGCGGTTTGGGAAAAACAGCATTAACAGCATATACCCTATTTTTGATGAAGAAGGCGCGGTTGAAAATGTCGTCATGTTCGGGTACGACATCACCAAGCGAAAACAAATCGAGAAAGAGCTTCAACACAAGAACGAAGAGCTTATCAAAAAGAGTGAAGAGCTCGTCAGGTCGAACAGGGATCTTGAGCAGTTCGCCTATGTCGCATCCCACGACCTCCAGGAGCCTCTAAGGGCTGTGTCGAGCTTTTCCCAGCTCTTGTCTCAAAGATACAATGATAGGCTCGATAAAGACGCCCAGGAGTTCATTGGGTTCATCGTGAATGGCTCCGTGAGGATGCAACAGCTGATTAATGACCTCCTGTCATTTTCGCGGGTAAGCACCCGCGGGAAACCGTTAGAGCAGACCGATGCCAATTCGGTTCTCGGGCAAACGATGGTCAATTTGTCTGCCACGATAGAGGAAAACAGGGCCATTATCACCAACGAAGAACTGCCGACCGTTATGGCCGATGCCTCTCAGCTTGTCCAGGTCTTCCAGAATCTTATTGGAAACGCTATAAAGTTCAAAAGGGGAGATCTCCCCTATATTCATGTTTCCGCTTATGAAGAAGACGGCAGCTGGGTCTTCTCGGTCAAGGACAACGGGATCGGCATTGAACAGGAATATTTTGACAAGATATTCGTGATTTTTCAGCGCCTGCACGGAAAGGACGAGTACTCCGGGACCGGGATCGGCCTTGCAATATGTAAAAAAATTATAGAGCGGCACGGCGGAAAGATTTGGGTTGAGTCGGAACCCCAAAAAGGCTCAACTTTTCATTTTACCATACCCCAGTAAGGAGGGAAAATCATGAGCACTGTAATCTACAAACCTGTTGAGATCCTCTTGGTCGAGGATAACCCGGCGGATGTGCGGATTACCGTTGAGGCGCTTAAGGAGAGTAAAATAAAAAATAATCTCAACATTGTAAATGACGGGGTTGAGGCCTTGGATTTTTTAAGAAAAGTGGGGAAACATGCCGAATCTCCGAAACCCGATCTCATTCTCCTTGATCTGAACCTCCCCAAGAAGGACGGACGCGAGGTGCTAAAGGAGATAAAGGAAGACCCCAAACTGAAAAGAATCCCGGTTGTGATCCTGACCATCTCAAAGGCGGACGAAGATATTATCAGGACCTACGATCTGCATGCAAACTGTTATATTACAAAACCGGTTGATATGGAACAGTTTGTCAAGGTCGTCAAGTCCATCGAGGACTTCTGGTTTACTATAGTAGTATTGCCGGACGGAAAATGAAATGAAAAAACCAATACGGATATTATACATCGAGGACAACCCCGCCGACGTCAGGCTGGCAAGGGAGATGCTGTCGGAATCGCCGGGGGAGTTTCACCTTGAGACCGCAAACCGCCTCTCCGAGGGATTAAGAAAGCTTTCCACCGAAGAGTACGATGTGGTTTTAACCGATCTTGGTCTCCCCGATTCAAGCGGATTTGAAACATTTTACAAAGCGTATTCTGTTGCACCTCAAACTCCGTTTGTTATCCTGAGCGGCCTTTCCGACGAGAATCTGGCGATCCAAGCGGTGAAAGACGGCGCGCAGTCGTATCTCTTGAAGGATAAGATCAATCCGTTTTTTTTAAGGGATACGATCAAACACTCCATCGAGCGGTGCAGGCTTCTTGTGGAATTAAGAAAAACCGCAAGCAATCTAAGGGAGCGCGTCAAGGAGCTTAATTGTCTCCATGAGATATTAAAAATAGTCGAAAAGGAAGATGCGGACGTCGAAGACCTAGTCCAAAGAATCGTTGATACAATACCCCCCGCCTTTTTAAATCCGGAAAACACCGTTGCGAGGATAAAAGTTGGAGACAGGGAGTTCAGGTCGCGGAATTTTAAGGAAGCCAAATCCTTATTGTCCGAGCCGATATTACTATCGGGCGAACAGTTAGGAGGCATAGAGATCCACTTGTTGGAAGATACGACCAAAAAAGGCGCAGAGCCTTTTTTGGAGGAGGAGCGCAATCTCGTAAAGACCATCTCGGAGCGGATCGGGAGGATCATAGAGCGAAATAGAGCGGAAGATAAGTTGAAAAAAAGCGAGGAGAAGCACCGAAGGCTCTTCGAGACCATGGCCCAGGGGGTGGTTTATCAGGACAGAGAGGGAAAGATCACCTCGGCCAATCCCGCCGCGGAAAAAATTCTCGGTTTGACCCTCGACCAGATGACGGGAAGGACCTCGATAGACCCCCGCTGGAAGGCTGTACACGAGGACGGATCGGATTTCCAGGGAGATACTCATCCCTCGATGGCGGCGTTGAAGACAGGAAAAGCGGTTGAAAATCAGATAATGGGTGTATTCAATCCATCGGATGATGGGTATCGATGGATAGATGTAAACGCGGTCCCAATTTGCAGTCCGGATGAAAAAGAGCCCTATAAGGTATATACAACTTTTACCGATATCACGCAATTACAGAATTCAAGAAATCATATAAATCATTTAAACCGCCTCTTGAGCTCGATCAGGAACATCAACCAGCTTATCGTTAAGGAGAAAGACAAGGATGTTCTCCTTAAGAAGGTTTGTGAGATACTTGTAGAGGTTTCAGGGTATTTCTTTGTATGGATAGGTTTTATCAATGAAGAGCACAAGAAGGTGGTCCCGATCGCTAAGTGGGGATTTGACAATGGATATCTGGATAATATCACAATTACATGGGATGGCGACGTAACGGCAAAGGGGCCCACGGGGACGGCAATTAAAACTAAAAAGACGTGCGTATTTAATGACCTAATGAATAATCCCGATTACGACCCTTGGAAAGAAGAGGCGGAAAAGAGGGGATACAAATCAGCTGTTTCTGTTCCTTTCGTTTATCAAGATACCCTTTATGGCACGCTGAATGTCTATGCAGACACTATTAATTATTTTTGCGGCGATGAAATCGCACTTCTTGAGGAAGCGGCTCAGGATATTGCCTATGCGTTGTCTTATATAGATAAGGAGGAGATACGAAGACAGGCGGAGATAGACCTCAGGGAGAGCCAGCGAAAGCTTTCCACTCTCATAAGCAACCTCCCGGGTATCGCATACCGGTGCAAAACTGATGAATATTGGACGATGGAATTCATCAGCGAAGGATGCTATGAAATTACGGGTTATGGCCCGGAAGATTTCATTGATAACAAAAATGTTTCATTTGGCAAAACACTTAACCACCCCGATGACCAACAGTACATACGGGATGAGATCGAAAATGCCCTTAAAGAAAAACGTCCCTATGAGATCACATATCGAATCATTTCAGCTGATGGCCGGGAAAAGTGGTTATGGGAGAGGGGGGTAGGAGTCCCTTCGGGGGAGTCCGATGAAATAGTCCTTGAGGGCTTCATTAACGACATCACCGCGCAGAAAACCGCCGAAGAAAAGATATTGTATCTCAAGCAGTTCAACGAGAACGTTGTCAACTTCATGGTTGATCCAATAGACATCATCGACGAATCTTACAGGATTGTTTTTCAAAACCGGGCGGCCAAGGAGCGCTTCGGCAATGGAGAAGGAAATATCTGTCACGAATTCTATTTAGGCATCGACGCTCCATGCAATGGATGTACCAATGTGAAGACCATCAACGAGCACAGGCAGTTTATAAAGGAAACGATCCTTCCTGACGGTTCAATATTTGAGATTCACACCACCCCAATTCTTATGCCTGAAGGACACTACTGCTCGATGGAGATTATGAGGGACATCACCGAGCGAAAACGGGCCGAGGATGCGCTAAAAAAAAGCGAGGCTTCACTTAATAAAGCCCAGAAGGTCTCACATGTTGGTAGTTGGGAGTGGAATATAAAGGAAGATCGGGTCAAGTGGTCTGATGAAATGTATAGAATCTTCGGGATTGAAAAGGAGAATTTTACCGGAAATCTCGAAGATGTGATTAAAAGTGCCATTCATCCGGATGACAGGTCGGCGGTCGAGAGTGCCAACATGTCCGTTATAAACGATAAAAAATCGTTGCCTCTCGAATACAGGGTCGTCTTGCCTGACGGAAAAGCGCGTGTAGTCTGGGCTGAAGCGGGCGAACTTATTCTGGACAATGGAGGCAACGCTTCGATCCTCACTGGTATCGTTCAAGACATAACCGAACGTAAGCGGGCGGAACAGGAGATCGGGGAGAGCGAGGAGAAATGGAGGGGTTTGTTTGAGAACTCCATAGAAGCTGTTTTTACAGTGGACCTAAAGGGGAACTTCACATCGATGAACGACGCCCTCGCAGAAGTTATGGGTTATGAGAGAGAAGAAATTATAGGGAGCAACTTCAAGAAGTTTGCTGACCCCGAAGAGATAGAATATGTTTTCAATGCCTATAATAACCTCTATAGCACGGGCGAGCCGGTAAGAAATCTTGTCTATAAGACCATAAGAAAAGATGGTGAAGCGCGCACTCTGGAAGTGTATTTAAACCTCATTCGTGAAGGCAATAAGATAACGGGATTTCAAGGGATTCTGAGGGACATTACCGATCGAAAACGGGCCGAGGAGGCGCTGCAAAACAGTGAAGCCCAGTTGTCCAATGCGTTGCGTATAGCCCGGGCCGGCAACTGGGAATACGACGTCGCCGGCGACACCTTCACCTTCAGCGACAATTTCTACACCATTTTCCGCACCACGGCCGAAGAAATGGGCGGGTACCGACTGTCTTCGGCCGACTATGCGCGCAGGTTCTGCCATCCGGACGATGTGGACATAGTAGGCGGGGAGGTGAAGGCGGCTATTGAGACCACCGACCCGAACTTCAGCCGTCAGCTCGAACATCGAATACTGTATGCCGACGGGGAAGTCGGCCACATCGCGGTGCGCTTCTTCATCGTCAAAGACGGAGAGGGTCGCACGGTAAAGACCTACGGGGTCAACCAGGACATTACCGAGCATTATCGGGCGGCGGAGGAGCTTAGAAAAAGCGAAGAGAAGTATAGGACAATAATTGAGAACATCGAAGACGGGTACTTTGAGGTCGATGTTAAAGGGAATTTTACATTCTTCAATGACTCGATGTGCAGGATTCTTGGATATTCCGAAGCCGAGATGCTCGGTATGAATAACAGAGATTATATGGATGAAGCGACGGCCGCGGAAGTCTATGAAGTATTCAATGAGGTTTTCAAGACTAAAAAAGCAAAGAGGGTATTCGATTGGGAACTGATCAGAAAGGATGGAAATGGGGTTTTTGTTTCTACATCAGTTACCCCCATAATGGACAAAGAAGGAAACGTGATTGGTTTTAGGGGAATAGCGCGAGACATTACCGAAAAAAAGAGGGCCGAAGAAGCCCTGCATGCCTCCGAGACGCGATACCGGCGGCTCTTTGAGGCCGCCAAGGACGGAATACTGATCCTAAATGCCGACACCGGAAGGATAGAGGATGTAAATCCTTTTATAAAAATATTGCTGGGATATTCCCACGATGAGCTTTTGGGAAAGGAGCTGTGGGAGATAGGAGTTTTTAAAGACATCGCGGCAAATAAAGAGAATTTCCTCGAACTGCAGGAAAAAAAATATGTCCGCTATGAAGACCAGCTGCTTCAAACCAAGGGCGGTAAGGAAGTTCATGTTGAGTTCGTCAGCAACGTCTATTCTGTCAACCATAAAAAAGTAGTGCAATGCGATATCCGCGACATCACAGAGCGCAAGAAGGCAGAAGCGACGCTTGTGGAGAGCGAGCGGATATTGAATTCAACCGGGCAGATAGCCGCGATTGGTGGATGGGAACATGATCTCGTCACCGGAAAAGCGGTTTGGACTAAAGCTCTCTATGACATAATAGAGATACCATATGATGAGGAACCGCCTGGCGTTGATGAACACCTTGACTTCTACCCTTCACGTGATCGGGAGATTCTCTTTGAGGCATATAACAAGGCCATCGAAAATGGAACGCTCTTTGATCTCGATCTGCAAGTTTATACTTCAAAGAAAAAGCTCATCTGGTGTCGTGTCCGCGGCGAGCCCGTGTATAAGGACGGCGAGTGCGTTGGTTTGCGGGGCATATTCCAGAATATTACCGAACAGAAACGGATAGATGATGCCCTCAAAAAGAGCGAGGAGAGCTACCGCTCCCTCGTGGAAAATATCAGTAGTGTAATTTTTAATCTAGATGTCGAAGGAAATTTCACTTATATCAGCCCGAGGGTGAAAAGTGTATTAAAATACGACATAGAAGATCTGATGGGCAAATCATTTCATAGCTTCATACATCCCGATGATCTCCCGCTTTTATTGGAGAACCGCGAAAAGGTCTTGAAGGGTACTAGTGCTAGTTCATCTCTTGTATTTAGGGCCATTGATAAGGATGGCAATACAGTATTTGTCAATTCATCTGGCCGTCCCACAATAAAAGATGGAGAAATAGTGGGTGTAACCGCAATCATAAACGATGTCACCGAGCAAAAGAAGATGGATGATGCCCTCAAGAAGAGCGAGGAGAGCTACCGCTCCCTCGTGGAAAATGTCAATGACGTGATTTTCAACATAGATGCGGAGGGAAACTTTACATATATCAGCCCAAGGATTGCCGATATATCAAAATATGATCCGGAAGATCTAATGGACAAGCCTTTTTCCGACTTTATTTATTCCGATGATCTTCCATTGTTGTTAGAGAGCCGAGAAAGAACACAAAAAGGTATTATAGAGCCTTTTGAATACAGGGTAGTTGATAAAGACGGCGCCATAATTTTTGTCCGCTCTTCAAGCCGTCTCATCAAAAAAGACGGCGAGGTAATGGGAATGACCGGAGTTATAACCGACATCACCGAAAGAAAGAAGCTGGAAGGACAGCTGATTCAGGCTGAAAAATTATCGAGTCTCGGCGGCATTCTCTCCGGGGTCGCCCACGAGCTCAATAATCCCCTCACTTCAATAATAGGAAACGCCCAGATACTTATGCGAAGGGACATTCCATCCGATATTAAGGACAAGCTCGAGGTTATAATGAAGGAGTCAATCCGATCCTCCAAGATCGTGGGGGGGCTCCTCGCTTTTGCGAGAGAACACAAATCCGAGAAGAAGATGGTAGCAATAAACGACATAATCTTCGAGTCTTACAGACTGAGGGAATATGAGCTTCGGGTGGATGATGTTAAAATGAACTTGAATCTCAGCGAGGATATTCCGAAGACATCGGCCGATCCTTATCAACTCCAGCAGGTTTTCATTAACATGATAAACAATGCCCATGACGCCCTTGTCGAGAAAAACGGGGGGACTTTGGACATCTTTACTCTTCACAAGGGAGACAGGATTGTAATCGAGTTCAAGGACGATGGTATTGGTATTCCAAAAGAGCACCTAAAAAAGATATTTGATCCTTTCTTTACGACAAAGGAGGTGGGGAAGGGAACGGGCCTTGGGATGAGCATCGTGTACGGGATAATAACCGACCATAACGGGACCATAGATGTAGAGAGCGAGGTGGGAAAGGGGACCAAGTTTATTATCCAACTGCCGATTACTCAAGAAATAATAAGAGAAGAAGAGGAGGAATATACCAAAGCGGTAGAAAAACCGGAGGGGAAGATAAGAGTCCTTGTAGTGGAAGACGAAGAATCGCTGAGGGATTTTTTGGTCGAGGCCTTGGAGGTTGAGGGTTACATTGTGGAGATGGCAAAAAGCGGTGAAGAGGCGATCGAGCTTATAAAATGCAGAGACTATGATATCATAATCACCGACATGAAAATGCCGGGTCTAACCGGCGAGAGCATCTATAATTATGTTAAAAAAACCAACCAGGCTTTGACCGAAAGAATGGTTTTCATTACCGGGGATATACTTGGAAAAGAGACACAGAATTTCTTCAAGGTTTCCGATGCGAAATTCATAGAAAAGCCTTTCGAGATTGATGAATTACTTTCTGTTTTAGTAGAGCTGTTGGTAGAAAAAAGGAATATTCATTGATTTGGTAAAATTTAAAGAAGGAAATAAGATTATGAATCAATTAAATATAGTCCAAGATAGTGAAACTGTATTATCAGGAAGCTTCAAGAGGGGAAATTTCATTGATCTTCTAAAAAGCTTCGGAGATGGCCAGCTTTCTGGAAACTTTTATGTCAGCTCTAAGGATGGAGACGGATTTATTGTCTTTTACAAAGGTTACATTGCCGTAGTTTTTTCACACGGAATGTATGAGAGCCTCAGGGATGATCTAATAAAAAAGAATATTTTAGATGAAAGCGATATCAAGGAAATACTCGAGCTCCAAAAAAGAGAACCTAAATATATTTTTGAGTCGAAACTTGTAAAATCGGGAAAAATAGATAAACAATTCCTATATGATACAATGAAAGAGAACAGCCTGAAAGTTTTAAAAAACATGTTATATTGGGATGGCATATACAGGTTTTATAATGAAGACTTCTCGGATGTTCCAAGCGATTTACTTATTGACATTAAATCAATTCAAAAACAGGATGAGCGGTATTTAAAAGATGTCAGCAGAGAATTATCTGAAAGCAGAATACACAGCACTCTTTTCACGAGAGTCTTGGATTTGGCCGATGAAATCGACAATATTTCAAATATCAGGAAAACATACGATAACGTGTCCAAGAAAATCAACAGCTTTTTGCCGAAGGAGATTGTCATTATCATAGAAGAAGATCCAACAATGAGCGCTTTTTTGTCGGATGGACTTACACGATTTAACTATGACGTGGAAAATTACGGGAATAATCAAGAAGCATTCAAAAGAATAGAAGAACTTGAAATGAAGAATATTCCCGCCGTTGTCGTATTGGACCTTTCCTTGAGAGAGCTCGAAGATGAGAATCAAGGCTATACGGATATGGACTTCTTGCAGGGCATTAATGAAAATTTTCCCCACATACCTGTAGTAATAATTGCTTCGATCAATGATCCCAAAATAAAGATGAAGTGCCTTTTTATTGGAGCATCCTATTTTATTATCAAACCGGATGTGGAGTCTTCAGGGAAAGGCGTTTCTCACCCTGATCTGGACTTGTTTGTTGAAGAGATTTCTTATTACATTTGGAACGTCATAAAGACCAGGAGACTTTTTCTTGAAAGGGAAGAGATAACTTTTGCGGAAGAGGAAATAATAAACTATTTATTGACGGATGAGAGGTTTTTGCCGGAAAGTGAAAAAAATGTATTTAATATGAACATCCTGGTTGTTGACGACGAGCCGGAAATAAGAAAGGCAATCAAGGATTACCTGGGCGATGAAGGGTTCTCAAATATCGATACCGCTGAAAATGGTGAGGAAGCGGTAAAACAATTTGAAGAGAGCGGCCATGATGTCGTTATCGTTGACATTGTTATGCCGAAAAAGAACGGGATCGAAGTATTAAGAGAGATAAAAGCAAGATCGCCGGGCTCTCAAGTAATCATTATCACCGGCAATGCAGATAAAAATTCCGCCATTGCGGCGGTAAAATGGGGCGCCTTTGATTATATAGAAAAACCGTTTGACTATGCCTTAATTTCCAGAGCCGTAAAGAAAGCATCGGAAAAGAAATTGTTATTGGATAGAGTCGGGTTGAACAGCATCCCTTGAAATGGTTGCATCTGAAGAAATTGGAGGGATGGGTAAGGAGTGATTGTTTGAAAGAATACATGTATAAATTCATTTATTGGGGGATGAATAAGTTGGTTCAAGTAGCTGATCCGGGCTGTTTTTAGTCGAAAATAGATATTTGAGGTGAAAGATGAAAATACTGATAATCGATGATGATCCTGGCGTCAGAAAATACCTGGAGGAAGTGATGGAGCTCATGGGGCATTCCGTCGTCAGCTTTAAAAACGGCTATGACGCTATTGACTATTTGAGGGAGCATGAGGCCAGCCTTGCATATATTGACGTAAAATTGCCCGGGATTGATGGTTTTCAAACACTTAAAAAGCTTCGAGAGATAGATCCAAAGCTATCGGGTGTGATCATCTCGGGGGATAAGGTTGAAGACCTTCTCGAATCCCCGGCAAAAGAAGGAGTGTACATCAGCCTGACAAAACCTTTCGACGTAGAGCAGATCGAAGAGATAAACAAGGCATATGAGAATATTCGAGGACCTCTGGAGTTTATATATGAAAATCCCTATGGATTGGACACCGACAAGCTGGCTCAGGCAAAAATCCTCATCGCAGATGATGAAAAGGAAATAATAAATGTAATATTTACTGTCCTCGAGGACGAGAAATTCTGTTGTTTGGATACGGCACTTGACGGCGATGAGGCCATACTGGAATTTGATAAAAAGAGGCATGATTTAATCATCACCGATATTATGATGCCCAAAAAAAATGGAATAGATTTGTTACGACATGTAAAGGCGGTTTCTCCCAACACTCAAGTGATCATTATTACGGCAAATGCGGACAAAGACTCGGCGATCACGGCAGTCAAGCTGGGAGCGTATGATTATATTGAGAAGCCTTTGGATCTCTATGTACTTTCAAGGATTGTTAAGCGTGCCATTGAAAAGAAACTCTTTCTTGACAGGGATTGAGACGGGAAAAACCGCGTCAGTCATAAGTTTTCCTGGTCACAAAAGGAGCTGACGATGCATATTAACAATATTACGGCTTTCATCTCATATCTTCCCTGAAATTCAAGGCCATGTAGAGGTTGAAGGCGACCTCCGGGGGAAAGAGGGCAATCCTGTCGCCCTCGTTGACCGTGTCCTCGAAGACGGCGACCCTCCCGTTTCTCATGATCATCTTCACCCTCTCTTTCGGGATGCCGAGCCTGAATACGATGTCTTCGATCCCAAGACCCTCTTCAACGCTCATCTCTATGACGCCCGGGGGGTCGCCCGGGCCGTACTTCCTCAAAGATGCGAACAGTCTTACCGTTATATCCGCCATATCAGTTACTCCATCTCTCCTTCACTTTTTAGACTATAACTAAAAATGAGCATACGAGTCTCTTGAAAGCGACCCCTTTATCCGCCCGCCACGGGCGGAAATATCCCCACCCGGTCGTTGCTCTTTAAGCTTGTCGTCGAATCCCCGTGGACGCCGTTTACGAAGATGATCTTCTTTACGTCGGCGGGAAGACCCAGAGAGGCAACGATGTCCCCCACGGTGGACCCGTGAGGGACATCCATGAAAAAAGAATTTTGCGCCTCCTCTGGCGTGTGCTTCCTGAATCCCGCGAAGAGCTTGACCTCTACCTTCATCGGTTTCCCTGAATATGAAAGGCCGATCGATCCTGCCCGTGTCCTCATAAAAGAGACGGGCTTAAAGGGGCTTTCAAATCGGTCAGAAGTTGTATACCTGATCCAATTCCTTGTCCGTAACCTCGAAGACCTTGTTGTGGGGGGCCAGCTTTTCCTTGTAGAAGAAATCCGGGAGACGGTCGTCGGCGCTGGTAAATCCGGCCTTCTTGTTGAACTCCCTCTCGATCTTCAGGATCTTCATCCCCAGGGCGCCCACGTCATCGGCGGTGAGGTTCAGCCCGTACTGGGCGTTTAACATCTCGTAGACCCCCTCGAATCCGGACGGTATGTCCAGTACCGCAAAGGCTATGAAGAGACACAGTCCCGCGGTGTCCACGGCCGCGGTGGCTATCTGGAGGTTCCTGGAGGTATCCACCTGCCCCTCAGGCTTCAACGGGTCGACCTCTCCGCCGACTTTGAGGACGTTGGGGGCTATGGCGTATCCGGCCGTGTGGTCTCCCCCCATGGTTGAGGTGGCGTAGGTCACGCCGATTCCCATTATCGGCCTTGGGTCATATGCCGGAAGTCCCTGGCCTTTGACGGCCGGCACCCTGGAGACGTTGTAGGCCTTTCCGGTGGCGACCACTCCGTTGCCGAGTATCATTGCCAGCTCCGTTCCCTTGGGAACCTCCTTGAGGAGCTTGATGGCTCCCTTGGCGTCGCCGAATTCAAGGACCCCGCCCTCCATTGCCACGGCCATCGCATCCCCCCACTCGATGGTGTCGAGGCCGTAGTCGTCGCAGAGCCTGTCGATCTGGGCTATAGCGTCGAGGTCGTCGATACCGCAGTTGGCGCCGTTTGCCCATATCGTCTCGTATTCGGGGCCCTTCGTGAGGAAGTTCCCGTCCTTGTCGTGATAGCTCCTGGAGCACTGGATGACGCACCCGGGCATACAGCCGTGCTTGATCTTTCCGCCCCGCTCGAGGATCAGGTCGTGCTGCGTCTCGCCGCTGATCTTTTCCACCCCCTCGAACCTCCCCTCGGAGAAGTTCCTGGTGGGGTAGCCGCCCGCCTCGTTGACGATGTTGGCGAGGATGTTTGTGCCGAACGTGGGAAGGCCCTCCGAGGTGACCGAGTGCGTCTTGAGGGCGTCCAAAAGCTTCTTCGATGCCTTCTTGAATCCCTCAGGGTCAACCGCCTTGGGGAGTCTCCCCCCGGTGTCGTCCACGACGATGGTCTTGAGCCCCTTCGAGCCCATGACTGCTCCGACGCCTCCCCTACCGGCGTGCCTGGTGGGGCGGTTGTCGCGGTCGTTCACGGCGATGGACGACCCCTTAAGCAGCATCTCCCCCGCCTGGCCTATGGAGATGTAGCCCATCTTCTCCCCGTACTCCTCGGTCAGCTTGGCTACCGTGTCGTAGTTACCGAGGCCCTTCAGCTCATCGGCCGGCTCAAGCTTCCCGCCGTCCTTGGTGAGAACGAGCTTGTAGAGTCCCTTTTTCTTCGGCTTTCCTGAGACGATGACGGCGGCGATTCCCATCCTTCCGAACTTGGTGCCGACAACGCCGCCGGCGTTAGCCTCCTTGATTGTGCCGGTGAGGGGGCTCTTGCACCCCACCGACAGCCTCCCCGCGTTGGGGGCGGAGGTGTTGTTCAGAAGCCCCGAGGCTATCACGAGCTTGTTCTCCGGCCCGAGGGGATCGCACTTCGGCGGCACCTCAGAAGCCACGATAGTCGAGGTAAGTCCCCTTCCTCCCAGCCCCTGGTATTCCTTCGGGACCGGCTCCACCTCTACGGTGAGGTCGTCCATGTTCACTCTTACTATCTTTTCCATAAAAACCTCCTTGAAAGATATTTACACAAAAATTGTTTGGCGATTGGCGTCTGGCATTTTTGACCTCAAAAAAAAAGGAAGAAACGACCGACGCAATCGAATCGATTACATCGGTGATTCTTCCTTTGCAAGCACGGCAGGGTAGAAGATTACTCCCATACCCCTATCGTCCCGTCAATCCACTGAGGATCCGTGGGATCGGAAGATACTATATAAAATGAAAACTGTCAGTTATATAGGTGTCGATTCATCTCCCGCTATGAAAAAACAATAAAAAAAGGAAGAAACAATCCGCATGAGAATATGCTCATGCCGGTGATTCTTCCTTTGCAAACGCGGCAGGGTAGAGAATTGCTCCCATACCCCTATCGTCCCAAATATCCCGGTGGGATGGGTGGGATCGGAAGTGCCTATTGTGGTGGTATTTCTATTGATGAGATATTATCAAAATATTTGCAGGGATGTCAAGGAATTTCGGGTTGTCGGGCGGTTAAAAATCGAGTCAAAAAGGGTAACCGATTTTTTATAAACTACGGTCTATCTCGCGCAAAAGGAGGTCTTTTCCCTACATCGATGGGAAGCGGCAATCGTCATAAAAATAAAGAGATACTACTTTCAGTAGTTTATCTTGAATATGTCCCCGAACAGCAGCGAAAGCTTCAGCTTTCGTCTGATGTTGCAGATAATGTATTGTCGCCTGTTCAAGACGTAATGAAAGAGCTGCCTCATAAATCCGAAGATACGCTGAAGCCTCAAGTAAAAGATATAAATACCGTTTGGACTCCTGTAGTTCGCGGACGGGGCATATCCCAGTCTCTTCATTGTCTCCGCGCAGAGCGATTCTATAAGCGATATCTGCCGTCGAGACAAGTCTGAGCGCCAGGCATCCAGCCTTTGCGGATCCGGCGGTTGTCCGATTTTTACGTTAATTTTATTGTAAAATTTGCTGTATTCTTTCGTTTTTGTCTTATCCTGATCTAATATCTCCCGCTCAAAATTGACTTCGATAAATCTGCAGATACCCTTCAGGGTCTCTTCGGGGTCAGTGATTAGACTCTCATATCTTACTTCGAGGGTATCCTCCGGGTACCTTTTCTTCAGCGAAAGCCCCTGGTTTACATCCCTGTTCCATCTGAAGGATCCGTAATAGGCATTGCTCCTATGCACATCCGAATTGATTAGGGAGTTGACCACCGCCCTGGGATCTCTTATGACGTGGATAAACCTTGAATCGGGATAGGCCGTTTTAAGGAGTTCGCCGTGCCTTATGAAGCGGGGGGTCTTCTGTCCCCATATGACTTTGCCGTTCTTCTCCATATAGAGCTCGTGAATCCTGTCGATCAGGCCCTCTGGTGTGGAGCAATCGTTTAACATGTTTGGAGTAATTTCAAGCCCCCACTCGCCTATTTCGTGCTCCCTTACGATAAGCTCCTTCAAGGTCGATAATGGCTTTCGGTCCTTGACCGTGAGGTAATCGATGACAAAGAGGGATTCGAGAGGGATCGCTATCTTGGAGTGGCGATTGAGAATATTTCTGAGAAGGGTTGTGCCCGATCTCCCGCAGCCTACGATAAAGAACGGTGATATCATAAACGGTCGATTCAATAATCAGGTTAGTTCGTTACTTTAAACGGTTGTTATATCTGTGTGATTTGATGATTTGAATTATAGTTGGATATACATAATATATCAAGTGGATTAATATTTGAAGTGGGATGGCTTTTCCCAATACCCCCGGGGGGATCGGTTATTTTCCCTCCTCCATGTCAAAAAGCATGGCAAAGAGCAGGAACTGGAGTCCGATGATAATAAGAAGGGACACAAGGACCGCCCGGGACCCGGTGACATGATACCCGCTTAAAAAGAGCTTGTCGAAAATCAGGTAAAGACCGCCTAAAATGCCGGCCGGGAGCAGTATAAATCCGAAATAGTAGAAAAAGACCAGGGGATGAAAGTCCAAAAAAATATACCTGAATTTCAAACGCCAGAAGAAGTTCCTTATCAACATGGGGGATACGCGAAGCGCGTAGCTCAGCCCCTTTATCTGCGACTGTCTCTCGCCAGGCAAATATATTGCGGTCCTGGGGACATCCACGATCTTATAGCCGTATGCGTTCAGCCTGATCAGAAAATCCATCGGGTAACCGTACTTTTTCCAGGCCCGATTCCAATCGATTGTGTCGATGGCCCTTTTGGTGATGGCCGTATAGCCGTCGACCACGTCCATCGTTTTATAGTAACCCGAGGCGATCTTTGTCAGTGCCGTGATGATCCAGTTCCCGATGAGTCTCGTCTTCGGCATCTTTTCCAGGGTGTCTTCAAGGCGGCTCAATAGAAACCGGTTCCCCTTTGCGTAGTCCACCTTTCCCTCGATGATGGGATCCAGAAAATTCTCTATTTCACTTAGGGGCATCTGGTTGTCTCCCCCCACCACGACGGCTATATCACAGCCGTCGTGAGACGACTTGAGATAACCCGTGATGATGGCCCCGCCGGGTCCCTGGTTGATCTCATGCCGTAGAAGATCTATCCTCGGATCGGCCTTCGCGCATTCCATGACCACGTCGTTCTGATTGTCCGGGCTGCAGTCGTCGACAACATATATCTTGTCTACTATATCCGGAACGGCCTCAAGGGTGGGCCTTATCAGCTTTTCTTCGTTGTAAGCCGGGATAACCAGAGATATTTTCTTGTCCTTGTACATCAGTAAAAACCCTTGATACAGCTCACTATAACGCCCGCCTGCTCCTCTGAAAGTTCGGGATAAAGGGGAAGGCTCAGAACCTCATCCTGATACCTGCTTGCCACGGGGAAGTCCGAGGGAGTGTGGCCGAGGTAGCCGTATGCGGGCAGGTTGGGAAGGGCCGTGGGGTAGTGGATTCCGGCGGATATGCCGTTGTTTTTAAGATGCTCCCTTAAGGCGTTCCTCTCCTTGGCCCTGATGACGTAGACGTGATAGACATGCTTGGCGTAATACTCCTCGACGGGCCTGATAATGTCGGGCACATCATTAAGCATCTCTCCATACAGCCTTGCGATGTTCCGCCTCTTTTCGGTCCATTCCGCAAGGTGCCTCAATTTGACATCGAGCACCGCGCCCTGGATGCCGTCCATCCTGCTGTTGACGCCCTCGAACTCGTGGTTGTACTTGCCGATACGGCCGTGGTTTGCCGTCTTTCTCGCCCTCTCGTTCAGCTCGTCGCTGTTGGTTACGATCGCCCCCGCATCGCCGTAGGCGCCGAGGTTTTTGCCCGGATAGAAGCTGAAACAGCCCATGTCTCCGATGCCCCCCACCTTTCGTCCCTTGTACTCGGCGAAGTGCGCCTGGGACGCATCCTCTATCACAAACAGGTCGTGTTTTTTGGCGATCTCGATTATCGGGTCCATATCCGCCGGGTGACCGTAGAGGTGTACCGGCATTATCGCCCTTGTCTTTCCCGTTATCTTTTCCCCGATCCTCTTCGGGTCGATGTTGTAGTTTCGTGGATCTACATCGACGAAGACGACCTTAGCTCCCGTCATCGTTATCGATTCCGATGTGGCGATAAAGGAGTTTGCCGCCGTGATCACCTCGTCGCCCGATCCGATTCCCAGCGTCTTCATAGATATGAAGAGGGCGTCGGTCCCGTTCCCGACGCCGATACAGTGCTTGCCCCCGATTTTGGACGCAAAGTTCTCCTCGAAGTCGTTTACGTATTTCCCCTTTATAAAGGCCGTATCGTTGATGACTTTTGAGATTGCATCGTCAATTTCGGTTTTTATCGACAGGTATTGAGCGGTCAGGTCTACCAGTGGAATTTTCATTTGCCCCTTCGTAGGATTCATCGGGATATTTAAAGACTTAAAGACGCTTAAAAAGTTTAATGAAATGGTATCGAAACGGCTTCCAAGCTATGGTTTTCATCTGACAGGGCGATTACGGATCGCCCTTTATAGGTTGCCCAAGCCTAGCGCTTTTTCATGCCGTAAAATCAAAGATAGATCCGCTCTCCCTTGTTCGAGAGCGATCGCGTTGCGCCCTCCAGTATCTTTGTCACCATAAGCGCGCTTTCGCCGTCCGAAACGGGCTTCCCGTTGTTTATGATGCAGTTGATGAAGTCTCTTGCCTCCAAGGAGAGGGGCTCGGTAAAATCGATGCTCGGAATCAAGAGATCGCCGGCCCTGTGAATGAGCTGGAACTTCCCGAAATCATCGTATGACCCGAGCGACCTTTCCATGTTGACCTTATCGATCCCCTTGTCAAATATCTGTATCTTGTAATCGGCGACGTCGTCGTAGACAACCATCTTTTTGCTCCCGACAACCGTTATCCTGCGAACCTTATTCGGATCAAGCCAGCTTATGTGCACGTTGAATATGGTTCCATTTTTGAATTTCACCGTCAAGAAGACGACGTCTTCAACTCCTTCCTGTATATATGCCTCCCCGATGGCGCTTACCCACTCGGGCTCACTGTCAATCAGGAAAAGGGAGATGGAGACGTCGTGCGGGGCGAAGTTCCACATTGCGTTTATGTCCGACCTTATTCGCCCGAGGTTCAGCCTCTGTGAGTAGATGTAGTGTATTTCGCCAAGTTCCCCTTCATCTATCTTCTCTTTCAATTTGTGAACGGCGGCGTTATAGAGGAATGTATGGCCCACCATCAAGACCAAATCCCTCTCTTCGGCCATTGATATTATCTCCGCCGCCTCGTCGGTTTTTAGAGAGAGGGGTTTTTCTACAAGACAGTGCTTGCCGGAAGAGAGCGCGCTCATTACGTGTTTATAATGATCGTTGGCCGGAGTGGCTATTATTACTGCATCGACCTCTTCGTCATTCAATATTTCAGTGTAGTCGGAGATGACCTTAATATCTTTGTAGTTTGATGCAACATAAATCCTCCTCTCTTCACTCACTTCGGCCACGTACTTGATCTTGACATTTTCAATCCTATAGAAGTTTCTCAGAAGATTGGGCCCCCAATATCCACAGCCGATCTGGGCGATTGTTACCTGTTGAGCCAAAAGACCTCCGATTATCACTGAAGCGATAAATTTAATTGCTGTATTATAAATACAGAAAAACGGTTGTAATGTCAATATTAATATAGGAGTAATGTGGGGCAAATGAGTTGGGTGTTGCTGCTCTTTTCTTTGTCATGCAGGCAACTTTTGTCCAATAAGTCGCCTCTTTTTATATTTTCTCTGAATTAATCAAGAATAAATCCTGTCAACTTTGCGTACCGTATTTTTTTCACCCTTAGCACTTTTGGGGAAAAGGCTTTACAATAATTATCTGTTTTGGTATATTGTAATAGCTCATAATAATAATTAGTATTATATTCGGCCGCAAGAATACTCACTTCAATTTAAAAATCTCAAGAATAAGGTCGATAAAAAGGCATTAGAAGAGTTACAAGAATTCTATTCCTTAAATCTGTTGCGATTGGGAATATTTGGCAAATTTATTGTTAATATTCTTCAATATATTATCACGTATGCCAAATTGCTTAAAAACAAATAGTGACATAAATTGTACTTAAATATATAATAAGGTAACATGAACGCAATTCATCGTAATATCTTTATAGCGCTTTTATAAAATGTATATTTTAAGTATGTAACAGTATCTATCAATAGAACTCGATCTTTACAAAACCATCAACATTGTATCTTTTCCATGAAGTGAAATGGTTTTTTGGCGGATAACATGAAGGCCGAAGAACAATCAAAGCAGTTAAACGTTTTGCTTATTGAAGGTAATAATGATGATGGGCTCTCCTTTTCCAAGGCGTTAAATGACAGCCAATTTCCCTTTAAAGTGACCGAATTCAATTCACCATGCGATGCCCTTAATTTACT
Organism: Candidatus Zymogenus saltonus; assembly: GCA_016929395.1. Taxonomy (NCBI): domain Bacteria; class Deltaproteobacteria; order Candidatus Zymogeniales; family Candidatus Zymogenaceae; genus Candidatus Zymogenus; species Candidatus Zymogenus saltonus. Next base: position 4,664 of record JAFGIX010000028.1, on the reverse strand, counting down.
TCGCAAAGATCCTGCTTCATTCGATGTTGTTGTTGCCGAATTCATCTTGCCCAATATGTCGGGTCTCGATGTTTGCAAGAAGATTATTAATGAGGGGATCAATCTGCCCTCGGTAATCTTGGCGGATGTCGGCTCTGAGGATGTTGTGTTCGAGGCGCTGATGATGGGGGTCGATGACTACATCATTAAGGACCCGGACGGGGAGTATTTAAAATTACTCACACCGGTTCTATGGGGAGTTGTAAACAAATACAATGACCGACTGGCAAGAGAGAGGGCTGAAGAGGCGTTAAAAGAGAGCGAGGAGGAAAACCTCCTTTTGGCAGACAATATCGTTGAATATGTCTTTAAGACGGATATGGAGCTTGGCATGACTTTTATAACAGAGTCATCCGTCCACACAATCGGCTACACGCCCGATGAGATGATAGGGATGAAGATCTGGGAGTTATGTTCGGACGAATGCCACGAAAAGTTTGAAGAGATAGTGGCAGAAGAGCTCTCCAAGGGGCAGCATAAAGCCGGGAGGACTATTGCGGTCAACCTCATTCATAAGGACGGCAGGGAGGTACCCTCGGAGTTAAATATCAGGATTATATATGACGAGGATAAAAGGCCGACCGGAGTTCAAGGATCCGTTCGTGATGTTACCGGGCAGAGGATTGTAGAGGAGGCTCTAAAGGAGTCCGAGAAGAGATACAGGATGCTTGTGGAGCAGAGCGATGATTTGATATATATCTCCGATTTCGAGGGGAATTTCAAGTTTGTAAGCAGCGCCGTCGAGAAGATTATGGGGCTGCCGAGGGAAAGATTGATGGGCAAGAATTTCACAGAGGTTATGACTCCGGAGTCCCTCAAGCGGGCATCAGAATTGATAAAAAGGCAGCTTAATAGAGAGGATGTGGGCAGTTTTGAGATGGAGTTTTACGACAAGGACGGAAACATAGTTACGGTTGAGACAAAGGAGAAATGGGAATGGGAAGATGATAGGGTGGTCGAGATTCACGGCATCGGCAGGAATATCACCGACAGGAAGCGTGCGGAGAAGGCCCTCATAGAGAGCGAGGAGAGGTTTCGGCTTGCCGCCAAATCCACGGGAGACCTCATTTACGAATGGGATGTTTTGACGGACGTCTTGGATTGGTACGGGGATATAGACGCCGCGCTGGGTTATGAAAGCGGCGAGTTCGGAAGGACCCTCGATGCGTGGCTTGAATTGATAAATCCGGACGAATCTAAAATGCTTGAAGATATGATAAGGCGTCACAGAAAAAAGGAGGGGTCGTTTTCTGTGGAGTATCGAATAAGGAGAAAGGACGGCTCCTGGAGGTATTGGATAGACCGCGGGACTGTAATGTTGAGTGATTCGGGAAAACCGATAAAGCTGATAGGCGCGTGTACGGATATAACTGAGAGGAGATTGGCGGAGGAGGCCTTGAGGAAGAGCGGGCTGCAGCTGAAAAATATCCTTTCATCCTCGGCTGTAGGCATAGGTCATGTTAAGGACAGAAGGATTGTCTGGCAAAATGAAGCAATGTCGGATATGTTCGGATTTAAAAGCGAGGAGGAATATTTAGGAAGAGAAGCCTCTTTTTTTGTCGCCTCGATCGAAGAATACAGGAGCATTGAAAGCAAGATTCTTGATGAGCTTGGATCGAATGTATCTTTGGAGATAGACGCAAAGTTGAGGCGGATGAACGGCACTTTATTCGACGGCCATATGAGGATAAGCCCCATTGATCCAAAAGATCCGAGCCAGGGAGAGATCGTCAGTATACTGGATATCACCAAACGAAAGGCCGCCGAGGAGGCGCTGAAGGAGAGCGAGGAGCTCTACAGGAATCTGTTCGAGACCGCCCTCGTCGGCATTTGGAGGGTAAACATTGAGGACGGCAAGTTCCTCCGCTCCAACCTTAAATGTGCGGAATTGGTCGGAGTGAAAACGGTTGACGAGTTGGTGAAAAATTACAAGGTGTCCGACTATTTTCCCCCCGACAAGAGGAAAGAGTTCTTTAAATTACTAAAAGAGAAGGGTGAGATATCCGGTTTCGAGACGCATTTCACCCTCAAGGACGGACTGAAAAAGTATGTCCTGATATCGGCAAAGTTGTTCCATGAAAAGGGCTATGTAGAGGGCGTGATAATTGATATCACCTGCCGCAAACTGGCGGAGGCGGCGCTTAAGGAGAGCGAGGAGAAATACAGGAACCTGTTTGAGAACTCTATCGAGCCCGTATTTACCGTGGACCTCGATGGAAATTTTACGTCGATAAACAGGGCATTTGAAGAGATGTGTGGTTATAAAGCCGGGGAGATGATAGGGGGAAATTATAGAAAATTCGGAGATGCCGAAACAGTGGAAAAAGTTTCTAAAGCTTACAATCTTCTCTATCGCACCGGAGAACCTATAAAAAATCTCAATTATAAAATATTTGATAAGAACGGTGAGGAAATAATAGTAGAGAGTTGTGTCGATGTAATTCGTAAGGGAGAAAAGATCGTCGGTTTTCAGGGATCGATCCGGGATATAAGCGATAGAAAAAGGATAGAAGAACAGCTGTTCAGGGCCCAGAAGATGGAGGCCCTGGGCACATTGGCGGGGGGTATCGCCCACGATTTCAACAACATCCTCGCCACGATCTTGGGGTACGCCTCATTTTTGAAAAATAAGGCAAGTAAATCCGATCCCTTTTACGAGGGGCTTTCCACCATCGAGAGTTCAGCCTTGAGGGCGTCTGATCTTACCTCCCAGCTCCTCGCATATTCGAGAAAGGGAAAGATCGAAGTAAAAACGATCAATATCAATAGGATTGTACAGGATGTCTATAACTTCATTGTAAAAACCTTCGATAAGTCCATAAAGATAAAGATCAAGATGGAAGATGGTCTGTATGCCGTCGAGGGGGACGAGTCCCAGTTGAATCAGGTCATAATGAACCTCGCCATCAACGCAAGGGATGCAATGCCCGACGGTGGTCTCCTTGAAATCTTGACATTTTCGGAGAGCGTCGAAGAGGAGATCGAAATGCGTTATTTTAATCTCAAGCCTGGAGAGTACGTCTGCCTGAAGTGTGTAGACACGGGGATTGGGATGGACGAAGAGATAATCAAGAGGGTTTTCGAGCCGTATTTCACAACGAGGGGAGATAAGGGCGGTACGGGGTTGGGAATGAGCGTTGTTTTTGGTATAATAAAGGGGCACGATGGTTACATCGACATCAGCAGTGCGCCGGGCGAGGGAACCGAGGTCAAGGTCTATTTCCCCGCGTCTAAAAAGAAGGAGGATTTACGTTATAGAAAATTAGTAGGGACAAAGAGCGGTTCCGAAACCCTCCTTGCAATTGACGATGAGAAGACTATACTATCTATGCTTAAGGGCGCTTTGCCGGATTACGGCTATAAGGTATTTTCCGCAAATTCCGGAGAAGAGGGGATAAAAATCTACAGAGAAAATAAGGACGAAATTGACCTCATAATTCTCGACATAAAAATGCCCGATATGGACGGGAAAGCCGTTCTTGATGAGATGATGAAGATCAATCCCGATGTCAGAGTGCTTCTTTCCAGTGGATTCAACGAAGAGGATCAACATCTCGATCTCCTGGAGAATGGGGCGGTAGGTTTTATAGGAAAGCCCTTTGTCTTGGATAAGCTTTTAGAGACGATGAGAAAGGTGCTTAATTAATGTAGTTTTTCTTTTGCGGTTGAAATAATTGTGTGAAAGGTGTTTGGAATGGCAATACGTGTATTTGAGGGTAAGGTTGTGGTTGTAACGGGCGGGGCCAGCGGAATCGGACTCGCAATCGCAAGGGAGTTCGGCGAAAACGGCGCCAAGACAGTCCTCCTAGACCTGGACAAGAAAACCCTCGACGGTAAGGTAGAAGAGCTTAAGAGGAACAAAATCGACGCGATGGGGGTGGTCTGTGACGTGACAGACGAGGCGGGATGCAGGGCGGCCGTCCGTAAGGTAATCGAAAACTTCGGAGGGATCGATCTCCTCGTCAACAACGCCGGCATCACCCAGAGAAGCGGTTTTCTGAATACGGAGGTCTCAGTTTACCGAAGGGTGATGGATATAAATTTCTTCGGGTCGGTTATCTGCACAAAGGCGGCGATTGAAAGCATTGTCGAGCGAAAGGGTATGATCATCGCCGTGACGAGCATTGCGGGGCTCGCCCCACTCCTCGGGCGAACCGGCTACGCCGCCAGCAAGCACGCAATGCACGGTTTCTTTACCTCTTTAAGGACGGAGCTGAAAAGATACGGCGTCGATGTGATGATAGTGTGTCCCGGATTTACAAAGACCAACCTGCAGACGAGGGCCTTAGACGGCGACGGCACGGTGACGAAACACCCCCAGTCGACCACCGGCAGGCAGTATGAGCCGGAGGAGATAGCCAAAGCAGTCTACAGGGGCGCGGTGAAGAGAAAAAGGCTCCTCGTTTTGAGCCTCGTCGGCAAGTTTACCCACCTCTTGAACAAGGTGGCCCCCGGGCTGTACGAGCGGATCATGGTAAGAAAGATGAGCTCGGAGCTTGATAGATAATGGGGGTGTCGAAGTTCGATAAGGGGATTGCGGCATAAGTGCAGATCGGGAGGGGTCGGTAGGGGAGGGGGGGGGGGGGGGGGGGGGAAAGGGGGGGGGGGGGGGGGGGGGGGGGGGG